>DASVXR010000163.1:0-1514 GCA_036392595.1 Sphingomicrobium sp. | reverse complement strand
CCGGTCTTCGACGCGGATGCCGAAGTGAGGCGGCTTCAGGGGCCTGGCGGCGCTCTGGTCGAGCGCATCGGCGAGCGCTTCCCCGGGACGGTCGAAGGCGGCGTGCTCGACCGGGATCGGCTCGCGGCCCAGGTTCTCGAAGCGCCGGACGAGCTTGCGGCTCTAGAAGCGATCGTCCACCCCGCGGTCCACGAGGCGCGCCAGGCCTTCATCGAGAAGCATTCCAGCGCTGCCGCGCTGGTCTTCGAGATTCCGCTCCTCTTCGAGATCGGCGGGGAGAAGGATTTCGACAAGGTCGTCGTGGTCTCCGCTCCCGCCGGGACGCAGCGTGCGCGCGTGCTTCGGCGCCCCGGAATGACCGGGGAGAAGCTGGCCTCGATCCTCGCCCGGCAGGTGCCCGACCAGGAGAAGCGCTCGCGCGCCGATTTCGTGGTCGACACGAGCGGCGACCTATCCACAACTGAAGCGCAGGTGCGCGACATAATCGCTTGTCTCGGAATCGACGCCGAGGGATAGATTTTTCCGATGCGGGAGATCGTCTTCGACACGGAAACGACGGGACTGGACCCGGCCGGCGGCGACCGGATGGTCGAGATCGGCTGCGTCGAGATCTTCAACCGAATCGAGACCGGCCGGCACTTCCATGCCTATTTCAATCCCGAACGTGAAATGCCGTTCGGGGCCGAGGCCGTCCACGGGCTCACCAGCATCTTCCTGTCGGACAAGCCCTTGTTCTCCGACAAGGCCGAGGAGCTGCTCGAGTTCATCGGCGACGCGCCGCTCGTCGCTCACAATGCGAGCTTCGACTTCGCCTTCCTGAATTTCGAGCTGGAGCGCTGCGGCCGTTCGCCGGTGTGCCTGAGCCGGATGGTCGACACCCTCACCCTTGCGCGCACGAAGCATCCTGGCGCCAAGCACAGTCTTGATGCCTTGTGCGTTCGCTTCGGAATCGACCGCAGCCACCGGGTGAAGCACGGCGCGCTGCTCGACGCCCAGCTTCTCGCCCAGGTCTATGTGGAGCTGACGGGCGGGCGGCAGATCGGGCTTGGGCTCGTCGCCGACACGGCCAGCGTCAGCATCGGCGCAGGTTCGCGGCCGGTCGTCGTTCGCGAGCCCCGCGCGCCGCGGCCACACTTTGCCGCAGCCGAGGAACTTGAGCGCCATCGCGCGTTTATCTCGAAGCTCGTCAACCCGATTTGGGAACGCTTCGCCATCGCCGGTTGACGTGCGGTCCAGCGCCGCCTAGCGGCGCGCCAGATCAGTGAAAGGAAACGTCAAGTGGACGTTCGGGTCGCGGGTCACCAGGTAGATACCGGTGAGTCGCTGCGCGACCATGCTGCGCGGCGAATTGAAGAAATCACCCAGAAGTATTTTTCGAGGTCGGTGGGGGCGAACGTCACGTTCGGCCGCGGCCCGAACAATGATTTTACGTGCGACATCGTCGCTCCGGTCGTGAACGGCGTGGTGCTGAAGGCTTCGTACAGCGCCAACCAGCCGCAGATCGCCTTCAACGG
>DASVXR010000162.1:0-14460 GCA_036392595.1 Sphingomicrobium sp. | reverse complement strand
TGTCGATGGTCAGCTATGCCGCCGGCGCGCGCTACCTGTCGCTGATCGGAGGCGTGCCGCTGAGCTTCTATGACTGGTATTGCGACCTGCCGGCGAGCTCGCCGCAGACCTGGGGCGAGCAGACCGACGTCCCGGAAAGCGCCGACTGGTACAATTCGACCTTCCTGATGCTGTGGGGCTCGAACGTCCCTCAGACCCGGACGCCGGACGCGCATTTCTACACCGAGGTCCGCTACAAGGGCGCGAAGTCGGTCGTCGTCTGCCCCGATTATTCCGAAGCCGCCAAGTTCGCCGACCTTTGGATGGCGCCCAAGCAGGGTACCGACAGTGCGCTGGCGATGGCCATGGGCCACGTCATCCTCAAGGAATTCCACGTCGACCGGCAGGCGGAATATTTCCGCGACTATTGTCGCAAATATTCCGACATGCCCATGCTCGTGCGTCTGGTGAAGCGCGGCGATGCTTACGTGCCGGAGCGCTTCGTCCGGGCGTCGGACTTCAAGGGCTCGCTCGGGGAGATCAACAATCCGGATTGGAAGACGGTCGCGATCGACGAGATCAGCAGCCAGATCGTCACGCCGCTGGGGTCGATCGGCTTTCGCTGGGGCGACAAGGGCAAGTGGAACCTCGAGGAGCGTGACGGCAAGGACTGCGAGGTCAAGCTGGCCCTGACTCTCGCGGGCCGCAATGACGAGGTCGCGGATGTAGACTTCCCCTATTTTGGGTCAGGCCCGCAGAGCCCTTATTTCACGAGCACCGACCACGGCGAGGTGCTTCGCCGCAAGGTTCCGGTGAAGAAGCTCAAGCTCGAAGACGGCGAGGCGCTGGTTGCGACCGTCCACGACCTGATCATCGCTCATTACGGCGTCAACCGCGGCTTCGGTGGCCTCGCCGCCAAGTCCTTCGACGACGACACACCCTACACGCCGGCCTGGGCGGAGAAGATCACCGGCGTCCCGCGCGAGCAGATCATCGCGACCGCTCGCGACTTCGCCAACAATGCGGAAAAGACGGGCGGCAAGTCGATGATCATCCTCGGAGCCGGTGTGAACCACTGGTACCACATGGACATGATCTACCGGGGGATCATCAATCTCCTGGTGTTCTGCGGCTGCGTCGGTCAGTCGGGCGGCGGCTGGTCGCATTATGTCGGGCAGGAGAAATTGCGGCCGCAGACCGGGTGGACGCCGCTGGCGTTCGCGCTCGACTGGCACCGCCCGCCGCGCCACATGAACGGCACCAGCTTCTGGTACGCGCATAGCGACCAGTGGCGCTACGAGAAGCTGCAGACGAGCGAGATCGCCTCGCCGACCAGCGACATCGAGGTCGGCGGCACCCTGATCGACTTCAACGTCCGCGCCGAGCGCATGGGCTGGCTGCCGTCAGCGCCCCAGCTCGAGACCAACCCGCTCGAGGTCGGCAGGGCGCTGAAGGGCGAAGCCGCGGCGACCAAGGTCGCTCGCGAATTGAAGTCGGGCGAGCTCAAGCTCAGCTGCGAGGACCCGGACAACCCGAAGAACTTTCCGCGGAACCTGTTCGTGTGGCGCTCGAACCTCCTGGGCTCGTCGGGCAAGGGCCACGAATATTTCCTGAAGCATTTGCTCGGAACGCAGCACGGCGTGCAGGGCAAGGACCTGGGCGAGGAAGGCCAGCAGAAGCCCGAGGAAGTCGTGTTCCGCGAGGCTGCGCCCGAGGGCAAGCTCGACCTGCTGGCCGCGATCGACTTTCGCATGTCGACCACCTGCGTCTATGCCGACATCGTCCTTCCGACCGCCACCTGGTACGAGAAGAACGACCTCAACACGTCCGACATGCACCCGTTCATCCACCCGCTTTCGAAGGCGGTGGACCCTGCCTGGGGCGCGCGCAGCGACTGGGAGATCTTCAAGGGCATCGCGAAGTCCTTCTCGGAGCTGTGCGAAGGCCACCTTGGCGAGGAGACCGACATCGTGCTGCTCCCGATGCAGCATGACACTCCCGGCGAGCTTGCCCAACCGCTCGACGTCAAGGACTGGAAGAAGGGCGAATGCGACCCGCTTCCGGGCAAGACCATGCCGGCGGTGATCGCTGTGACACGAAACTATCCCGACACCTACAAGAAGTTCACGTCCGTGGGCCCGTTGCTCAAGACGCTCGGCAACGGCGGCAAGGGCATCAGCTGGAACACCGATCATGAGGTGGATTTCCTTGGGCGCCTGAACGGCACCGTTGCCGAGGACGGCGTGTCGCAGGGCCTGCCGAGGATCGAGACCGACATCGATGCCTGCGAGGTGATCCTGAGCCTCGCTCCCGAGACCAACGGAGAGGTCGCGGTCAAGGCCTGGGAAGCCTTGAGCGAGTTCACCGGCCGCGAGCATGCGCATCTCGCCGACACCCGCGAGGACGAGAAGATCCGCTTCCGGGATGTGCAGGCGCAGCCGAGGAAGATCATCTCGTCGCCGACCTGGTCGGGCATCGAGAGCGAGACGGTCAGCTACAATGCGGGCTGGACCAACGTCCACGAGCTGATCCCGTGGCGCACGCTCACCGGGCGCCAGCAGCTCTACCAGGACCATCCGTGGATGCGCGCTTTCGGCGAGGGGTTCACCACCTACAAGCCGCCGATCGACACCAAGGTGATCGAGCCGGTGCTGAACAAGCGCGGCAACGGCAATGGCGAACTGGTGCTGAACTTCATCACGCCTCACCAGAAATGGGGCATCCACTCGACCTATTCGGACAACCTCTTGATGCTGACGCTGAACCGGGGCGGCCCGGTCGTGTGGATCAGCGAGGAGGACGCGAAGCGCGCCGGGATCGAGGACAATGACTGGATCGAGGCGTTCAACGTCAACGGCGCCTTGAACGCCCGCGCCGTGGTCAGCCAGCGCGTGCCGAGCGGCATGTGCATGATGTACCACGCGCAGGAGAAGATCGTGAACGTGCCGGGCTCCGAGATCACCGGCATGCGCGGCGGGATCCACAATTCGGTGACCCGCACGATCACCAAACCGACGCACATGATCGGCGGCTACGCGCACCAGGCCTACGGCTTCAATTATTACGGCACCGTGGGCTCCAACCGCGACGAGTTCGTCGTCGTGCGCAAGATGAACAAGGTCGACTGGATGGACGAGCCGGCACAGCCGGTTGCGGCCGCCTGAGGAGTATCAAGTAATGAAAGTTCGTGCCCAGGTCGCAATGGTACTGAACCTCGACAAGTGCATCGGGTGCCATACCTGCTCGGTCACCTGCAAGAACGTGTGGACCAGCCGCGAAGGCGTCGAATACGCCTGGTTCAACAATGTCGAGACCAAGCCAGGAATCGGTTTCCCCAAGGAGTGGGAAAACCAGAAGAAATGGAACGGCGGCTGGCGGCGCAAGAAGGACGGCAAGATCGAGCCGCGCATCGGCTCGCGCTGGCGCGTGCTGGCGAACATCTTCGCCAACCCGGACCTCCCCGAGATCGACGATTATTACGAGCCCTTCACCTTCGACTACGACCACCTCCAGTCCGCTCCGGAGATGAAGACCTTCCCGACCGCGCGGCCGCGTTCGCTGGTGACCGGCGAGCGGATGGAGAAGATCCAGTGGGGGCCGAACTGGGAGGAGATCCTCGGCGGCGAGTTCGAGAAGCGCTCGAAGGACACGAACTTCGCCGACATCGAGAAGGAGGTCTACGGCCAGTTCGAGAAGACCTTCATGTTCTACCTGCCGAGGCTGTGCGAGCATTGCCTCAACCCGACCTGCGTCGCGGCCTGCCCGTCGGGCTCGATCTACAAGCGCGAGGAGGACGGCATCGTCCTCATCGACCAGGACAAGTGCCGCGGCTGGCGGATGTGCATCTCGGGCTGCCCGTACAAGAAGATCTATTACAATTGGAAAAGCGGGAAGGCCGAGAAGTGCATCTTCTGCTACCCGCGCGTGGAGGCCGGACTTCCGACCGTCTGCTCGGAGACGTGCGTCGGGCGCATCCGCTATCTCGGCGTCATTCTCTACGATGCCGACCGCATCGAGGAGATCGCCTCGACCGAGGA
Source organism: Sphingomicrobium sp. (assembly GCA_036392595.1). Classification (GTDB taxonomy): domain Bacteria; phylum Pseudomonadota; class Alphaproteobacteria; order Sphingomonadales; family Sphingomonadaceae; genus Sphingomicrobium. The sequence continues at coordinate 10,444 of DASVXR010000162.1, read as the reverse complement.
CGAGCAGGACCTTTACGAGAAGCAGCTCGAGATCTTCCTCGATCCCAATGATCCGGCGGTGACCGCCCAGGCGAAGGTCGACGGCATCGCCGACAACTGGCTCGAAGCGGCGAAGCTTTCGCCGATCTGGAAGATGGCGATGGAGTGGAAGATCGCTTTCCCGCTGCACCCCGAATACCGGACCCTGCCGATGGTCTGGTACGTGCCGCCGCTCTCCCCGATCCAGAATGTCGCCGAGCGCGGCCATATCGGGTTCGACGGCGAGATCCCCGACATCGCGAGCCTGCGCGTGCCGGTCAAATATCTCGCCAACCTCTTGACCGCCGGCAAGGAAGAGCCGGTCGTGGAGGCGCTGAAGAAGATGTTCGCGATGCGGATCCACATGCGCGACCGCGAGGTCGAGGGCTCGGCGAACCTCCGTGTGCTGGAGCAGGCGGGTCTCACGCAGGCCCAGGTCGACGAGATGTATCGCTACCTGGCGCTCGCCGATTACGAGGACCGGTTCGTCATCCCGACCTCGCACCGCGAGGTCAGCGAGAATGCCTATGAGATCAAGGGCGGCTGCGGCTTCAGCTTCGGCCATGGCTGCAGCGGCGGCGGCCGGACCGAGCCAAGCCTGTTCGGATCGCCCAAGAAGGTCGGGCATGTGCCCGTCCCGGGCAAGCGGAGGGCGGCATGATCACGTTCAAGGCGATCGGCGCTTTGCTCGACTATCCGACGGCCGAGCTCCAGGAAGCCGCTGACGAGATCGAGCAGGCGCTCGCCGAGGAACGGGCGCTGCCCGCCGCCGAACTCGAGGGCGTCCGCGCCTTCATCGACCGCTTGCGCGGCACCGACATCATGGACCTGCAGGAATATTGTATTGGCCTGTTCGACCGTTCGAAGCGGCTGGCGCTCCATCTCTACGAGCATAGCTACGGCGAGAGCCGCGACCGCGGCCAGGCCATGGTCAACCTGGCGCTCACCTACCGGATGAACGGCTTCGAGCTGAACGCCGCGGAGATGCCCGATTACCTGCCGCTTTTCCTCGAGTTCCTGAGCGTCATTCCCGAGGTGCACGCGCGCCGCTATCTGACCGACGCGCTGGAGATCATCGAGGCGCTCCGCATCCGGCTCGAGGAGCGGGATTCTACGTATGCAGCGCTTCTGGGAGCGCTGGTATCGCTTGCGAACCGCTCCGTGGAGGATGCGGAGGTCGAGGCCATCCTCGCGGCCGAGCCCCAGGATCCGCAGGATCTCGAAGAGCTCGACAGGGAATGGGCCGAGGAGCCGGTCGACTTCACCGCCGGGTCGGCGCTGAAGGACTGCCCCTATGCGGGCGCCGCGGCGCGCGACCGGGCTGCAGAATATGCGAGAGCGGGAGCTTGAACATGGGAAGTTTCGTTCATCAGGCCTTGTTCGGGGTCTATCCCTACATCGCGCTGTCGGTGTTCGTGATCGGCAGCCTCGTGCGCTTCGACACCGACCAGTACGGCTGGCGCTCCAAGTCGAGCCAGCTCCTTCGGAGGAAGCAGCTGATCGTCGGCTCAGTCCTGTTCCATGTCGGCATCCTCGGGATCCTCATGGGCCATGGCGTCGGCCTGCTCACCCCAGTCGCGGTGTTCGAGTTCCTCGGCATCAGCCATGGCTTCAAGCAGATGATGGCGATCGTCGTCGGCGGAATCTGCGGCATGGCCTGCTTCGTCGGCCTCGTCATGCTCCTTCATCGCCGCCTGTTCGACAGCCGCATCCGCAGGACCTCGAGCTTCAGCGATATCGCCGTGCTGCTGATCCTGTTCGTTCAACTGTCGCTGGGGATGCTGACCATCCCGCTGTCGCTCGGCCATTTGGACGGCACGATGATGGTCAAGTTCATGAACTATGTGCAGGGGATCGTCACGCTTCGGCCCGAGCCGTCGCTGATCGCCGGCGTGCCACTCATCTTCAAGCTGCACATGTTCTTAGGGTTCACGATCTTCCTGATCTTCCCCTTCACGCGGCTGGTGCACGTGTGGAGCGCTCCGGTCGGCTACCTCTTCCGCAGCTATCAGGTGGTGCGGACAAAGGCGCGCGCTGCCGCTCCAGCAATTGAGGAAGACCTGCCGCCCTATGTCGCTCGGCCGCTGTTCCGGCCTGAGCCCGTGCCACCCGTCCGGCGCAGAAAGGCCGCGTGATGATCAGCGTCAACGGAGTGACGATCGACAAGACCGCCGTCGCTCGCGAAATGCAGCACCATCCCGCGCCCACCCGCGAGGACGCCGAACGCGAAGCGGCGACCGCGCTCGTGATCCGCGAGTTGTTGCTGCAGCGGGTCCACGACCGCGACATCGCGGGCGCGACCGAAGATGAGCGAATCGCCAACCTGATCGATTCCGAGATTCATGTTCCGGAACCCACCGACGAGGAGATCGCGCGCTACTATCGCCGCAACGGGCTCCAGTTCACGTCACCGGCGCTCTACCAGGCGGCGCACATTTTCTTCCCGGCGCGCGCCAGCAACGAAGCCGCGAGCGCGGAGGCGAAGCAGAAGGCCGAAGCGGTCCTCGCTGAGGTGACTGCCAATCCGGATCGTTTCGCCGAACTCGCGGCGGCACATTCCGCCTGCTCGTCGAAGGAGCAGGGCGGATCGCTCGGCCTGGTCAGGAAGGGCGACACGAACCCCGAGCTCGAGCGCGCCCTGGCAACGATGGACGTCGGCTCGACCATGCTCGCCCGCTCGCGTCACGGCTATCATGTGCTTCGGCTGGACGACCGCGCGCCCGCAACGGAGCTTCCGCTCGAACAGGCAAGAGGCTGGATCGCCGAGCATCTCCGCAAGACCTCGAAGCGCCGGGCAATCGCCCAATATCTTCAGCTGCTGACCGCTAGCGCGAAGATCGAAGGCATCGAGCTCGCCGCCGCCGACAGTCCCCTGGTGCAGTGATGCTGCTCGGCAAGGTCATCAAGCTCGCGATGACGGCGCAGAGCGACTTTCCCGCAGACGTCGTCGCACGCGAGCCGCAGCTTGCAGTGCGGCTGGACGCGGAAGCGGAACGCGCCGGAATGGACGTGCCGCAATTCGTGGCCGACACCGTGAGCTGCTTCATGGCCCACGAGGACGGCGAGAGCTGGACGACGATCGTTGGCAACATCCAGCGAACCGACGATCCGGGCTACGCCTTCATCTCGACGATCATGCACGCGCGGATCGATCACAGGTGCAACGCGCACGGCTGATCAGATGCCGGCGTACCATTCATAGTCGACATTGTCCTCCCAATAGCCGCCCTTGCCGCCGTAGACGTGGGCGAGGCTGTCGACCGCTTCGATCCGCTGGATATACTTGGCCTGCTTGTAGCCGAGCTGGCGTTCGACCCTGAGGCGAAGCGGGGCGCCGTTCGGCACCGGAAGGAGATGGCCGTTGAGGCCGAAGGCAAGGATGGTCTGCGGGTGGAAGGCGTCGACGAGGTCGATGCTTTCGTAAAACGGCTTGTCGCCGAACCGGTCGGCGCAGTGGAAGACGATGTATTTGGCGCGGGTGCTGAGCCCCGCATGGTCGAGGACCCGCGAGAGCTCGACGCCGTGCCACTTTCCGATCGCACTCCAGCCCTCGACGCAATCGTGGCGCGTGATCTGCACGCGATGCGGCAGTGAGCGCAAAGTCTGGATCGGGATCGAAAGAGGCCGGGCGACAAGTCCGTCCACGACGAGGCTCCAATTGGCGAATTGCTCGGCCATGTGCCGCGCATATTCGTCGCCGCCGGGCACGCGCGTTCCGTTGGAGCGAAAGATCGGCGACAGGTCGGCTTCGCTATATTGCCGCGCGAGCGCATCCCGCGGGGAGATCAGCCGCTGGCTGGCCATGGTCAGCTTCTCGGCCGAGCGCAGCAGCCCGCGGAACGATTGGCTGTCGTTGAGCCGGTCACAGCCCCCAAGCAGAAGGCCCGATGCTCCTGTGGCGATGAAGCGGCGGCGATCGATCATGGCTCGGCCCTGTCCGGCGGCACGCGGAACCGGCCGGTGATCATCGACCCGATCTCGTTGATCGGACCCGCGAGCACCACCATCACCAGATGGACCGCGATGAAGGCGAGAATGGCCATAGCGCAGATGAAGTGGATCGACCGCGCCGATTGCCGCCCCCCGAAGACATCGAGCAGCCACGGCCAGGCGGCGTCCATGCTCGGCGACATCGTCAGGCCGGTGAGTATCATCAAAGGCAGCAGGACGAAGATCACCGTCACGTAACTGAACTTCTGGAGGATATTGTAGCGGAGCGCGGCGTCGCCCGTCGGGAAGCGCAGCCGCGCATGCTCACGGATGTCGTGCCAGACGTGGGCCGGCCGAACCTCGTAGCGGGTGGGCTTGAGATCGCGCTGCGCGTGCCGGTTGATGAGGCTGGTAATGAGAAACAGGACCAGCGGCACGACCAGCAGCCAGGCGAAGGCAAGGTGCCATCGTCGAGCCGCGGCGAGGTTGTAGGTCGACGGGATGGTCGCCCAGCCGGGGATCGGCCGTCCGCGGAAGGACAGCCATGGATGGTCGAAGTTTGCGCCAAACTGCCCCCAGTAGAGGTGCGGATGCGCGTTGAAGATCATGAGGCCGCTCATCAGCATCACGAAGACCGTGAGCGCGTTGAGCCAATGCCAGATGCGTGTCGGCAGACGGTGCCGGTAGGCGATTCGGCGCGAGGTGCGCGGCGGCGGGACCTCCGCTTCCGTGCGCTCTTCGATGACGGCAGGATCGTCCACGACGCCTCCCCAGCCGGCGCAGCATAGCGCAACCGCCTGTCGGCGGGTAGCTCAGTCGGGATCCGGGTCGGGGCCTGAATCGGGCAGCCCGTAGAGCGCCTTCGCGCGATGCTGGACATGACCCTTAGAGGGGAGCGGAAGGACGATGCTGCGGCAATCGAACGCGCTGGCCAGGAGTTCGAGCGCATTGCAGAGCGCATGCCGGACCGGAGCACGGCGGCTGAGCTCGAAGGCGATCAAAGCATCGACCGCCAGCACCCTGCCGAGGAGCGCCTTCCTGGAAACCTCGTAGGTCGCGATCCCGTGGATGGTCCCATCGGGACCCCGCGCAGCGAGGATCCCGCCGCCGCGCTCGATCAGCGCCGAACCTTCCGAGATCCACCAGTCGGCGTTAGCGTGTGAATGTGACTGCCGGACGACCGGCCAGGCCTCGGCCAGCCGGTCCTCGCTCAGATGTTCGATCGCGAACTGTGGCATCGCGGACATGTCCTTCTTCGAGCGAGAATAAGGGACAATGCGTATCCAGCGATGAGCCAGATCATCCTATCGAATGATCCACGTCATTATTGCCTGGGACCAATTAGATGCTCGCATCGGCCCGCCACCTCGAAGCTTTGCCGCAGGGACATCCCTGCCAGGGGTGCGAAGTCCGCGACAAAGCGGTGTGCGGCGTGCTCGACTGCGCGCGGCTCGAGGAGTTCAGGAACCTCGGCTGGACGCTGAAGCTCGCTGCCGGCCAGGCCCTGTTCCACGAGGGTGACCCGGCGACCCGCGTGTTCACGCTCACGAGCGGCACATTGAAGCTGTACAAGCTGCTCGCCGACGGCCGCCGTCAGGTGACCGGATTCCTCCAACCCGGCGACTTCCTCGGGATCAGCGTCGACGACGAGCATGCCTTCAGCGCCGAGGCGCTCGAGGATTCGCAGCTCTGCTGGTTCCCGCGGGCCCGCTTCGACGATTTTGTCGAGGAGCAGCCAAGGATGGAGCGCGAGCTCTACCGGATGGCTGCTCACGAGCTGGCCGCGGCCCAACAGCAATTCGTGCTGCTCGGCCGCAAGACCGCGAGCGAGCGGCTCGCGACCTTCCTGCTCATCCTCTCGGAGCGAAGCGAGCTGTCGAACGGCGCAGGAGCTGGAATGGTCCGGCTGCCGATGAGCCGGTCCGACATCGCCGATTATCTCGGTCTGACGAAGGAGACGGTGAGCCGCGTGATCTCCGCACTGAAGCGAGATCGGGTCATCCGCCTCGAGACTCTGGACGTCATCCAGATCCTCGATCGCGACCGGCTGGAGCAGCTCGCCGAAGCTTGCGCTTGAGCGCTGCGTCCAAACAGCATTAGGGCTGGGCATGGACCCGACGACCGTCGCCGCGCTGGCGATTCTGTTCGCATTAGGCGCGGCGCTCTATTCCAGCGTCGGACACGGTGGCGCGTCGGCCTATATCGCCGCCATGGCGCTCTTCTCGGTCGCGCCCGAGACCATGAAGCCGACAGCGCTTGCCCTCAACCTGCTCGTCGCGGGGTTCGGCGCATGGCGCTATTGGCGGCGCGGCCTCACCAATGGAAAGCTGGTGCTGGCGTTCGCGCTCACCGCGACGCCGGCCGCCTATATCGGCGGGGGGATCCATCTTCCGGCGATCTACTACAAGCCGCTTGTCGGTATCCTCCTGTGGCTCGCGGCCGCCAGGCTGCTGTGGCATCCGAAGGCACTCGCCGACAGGGCTGTCGAGGCGCCGGCACTGTGGATCACGCTTCCCGCAGGGGCCGTCCTGGGTCTCCTCGCCGGCCTCACTGGCACGGGGGGCGGCATTTTCCTCAGCCCACTGATCATCCTGATGGCTTGGGAGGAGCCGCGCCACACGTCGGGGGTGGTCTCCGCATTCATCTTCCTCAATTCCGCGGCGGGGTTGGCCGGCAACGCCGCCTCGGTCGGGCATCTGCCGCATGAATTGCCCATCTTCCTCGGCTCGGTAGCCGGGGGCGCGGTGCTCGGCACGTGGTTGGGAGTCGAGCGGCTGCCGCGTCCCTGGCTCCTTCGAACGCTCGGCCTTGTCCTCACCATCGCCGGCGCAAAGCTGCTGTTCACATGAGGGTAGACGTCGCAGTCGTGATCCTCGCCGGCGGCGAGGGCCGCCGAATCGGCGGGGGCAAGCCGCTCAGGCGGTTGGCTGGCGAGCGGCTGGTCGATCGCGCGCTCCGGACCGCCCGCAGCTGGTCGGACCTGGTCGCAGTCGCCGTTCGCGACCCTGCCCAGGTTGAGTGGGTCAATGCCCCAGTCATCACGGACGAGCGGGACATTGGCGGCCCTCTGGCCGGACTGGTGGCGGCGCTCCGCTTCGCCGGCCGGTCCGAGCGCCAGCTCGTCCTCACCATACCCGCGGACACTCCCTTCCTGCCCTCGAACCTGCTCGCCCGACTTCATGCGGAGATCGGCGACCGCAGCTGCGCGCTCGCGAGCAGTGGCGGCCAGATCCATCCGGTATGCGGGCTCTGGCGCACAAACGCCGTGCAACGGCTCCCGGCCTATCTTGCTGGCGGGCGGCGCTCGCTGAAAGCCTTCGCGGCACTGGTCGGCTTTAGCGAGGTCGAATGGCCCTGCGAGCCGGTAGACCCCTTCTTCAACATCAACACGACGGACGAGATGATTGAGGCCGAGCGCCGCGCCGGAGATTAGAAGTCGAGCACCTCGACTGGCTCGCCCGCGTTCAGTGCCGGGCTGTTTGCGCGCTGGCGGATGAGTAGGTCCGCTTCGGCCAGCGCCTTCTGCGCGCTTGAATCCTGGTTCGAGAGAATCTCGACCGAACCTCCCTTCCAGCGGGCGCGGTGGAAAGTCTCGCGCGCGGCGCATTCGTCGAGCGGCGTGGCGAGCGGCGCGGAACGCCAGTGGAGCGCCGCCCCGGCGTCCTGGCCGCTGAGCCGAGCCAGCAGCGGAGCGAGGAAGAGGCGCGCGGTGACCAGCGCGGAGGTCGGGTTGCCCGGAAGTCCCATTATGAGCGACGAGCGGGCCCTGCCGAACCATACCGGCTTGCCCGGTTTGATCGACACCTTCGAGAAGATGAGCTGAAGCCCCAAGGGCTCGAACATCGCCTTCGCGAAATCCTTCTCGCCGACCGAAGCTCCACCCGTCACCACGACGAGGTCGGAATCCCTGACCGCGAGGGCCGCGGCGCTTTCCATTTCCTGAAGATCGTCGGCCAGCCGGACCGACCCGATGAAGTCGGCTGACCAGTCGGCGGCGATGCCGGCGGCGCCCAACGAGACGCTCTCAGGGATGGCCCCCGGAATATCGCGCGCAGATCCGGGTTCGACGAGCTCGTCGCCCGTCCCGAGGACCATTACCCGCGGCCTTTTCCAGACGCGAACCTCCTTCACGTCGGCCGCCGCCGCCGCGACAAGCGCGCGCGGGTGGAGACAGGTGCCGGCATCGAGCAGCACATCGCCGGTTTCGAAATCAGAGCCGGCGCGCCGGATGTGCCTCGCCGTCGGCAGGGCCTGGCTGAACAGCGCTTGGCGGCCCTGCCGTTCGACCACCTCCTGGACGATCACCCGGTCCGCTCCTGCCGGGACTGCGGCGCCGGTGAAGATCCGGGCGCATTCGCCGGGCCTCAGCGGTCCCTCCCAGGGCGAACCCGCGAAGGACTCGCCGACGACGCTGAGCGCGGCTGGGAGTTCGGCGAGATCGGCGTCGCACGCCGCATATCCATCCATCGCCGACGCATCGAATGGCGGCGAGCGCACCTGCGCGCGCACCGCTTCGGCCAGCGTGCGACCATGTGCGTGCTCGAGAGAAACACGCTCGTTCGTCAAGGGACCGGCATTGGCTGCTATGAGTCCGATCGCTTCGTCGAAGCTGATCATGGCTTGCGCCACTCCCCGGACTTGCCGCCCGACTTCGACGTCACCTCGATCCCGCCGATCACCATTGTCCGGTCGATCGCCTTCAGCATGTCGAACAGGGTCAGGCAGGCGACAGACACGGCAGTCAGCGCTTCCATTTCCACGCCGGTGACGGCGTTGGTGCGGACTTCGGAAGCGACGCGGAAGCCGGGAAGCGCGACATCGATGTCGATACGCACTGCGACTTGCGTCAGCGGCAGCGGGTGGCAGAGCGGGATCAGCTCGGCGGTGCGCTTCGCACCCATGATCCCGGCGAGTTCCGCCGTCTGGATGACCGAGCCCTTGGGCGCGGTCCCGGCGCGGACCTGCTCGAGGGCTTGCAGGCTGCAGGTGAGGGCGCCGGCCGCGGTCGCGGTCCTCACCGTCGTCTCCTTGTCCGACACGTCGACCATTCGCGCCCGGCCGCTTTCGTCGAGGTGGGTTATGCCGCTCATGCGCAGAGATGCCTCAGCCGCGGAACCTGGCCGGCGAGCGAGCAAGGGCGATAGCGGCTGTCGAGTTCGTACTTGAGCACCAGGTCCCAGCCGTCGCGGCAGGCGCCGGTCGAGCCGGGCAGACAAAAAACGAACGTGTCCTCGATCTGGCCCGCGAACGCGCGCGACTGCAGGGTCGAGAGACCGACGGTGCCGTAGCTCGCCTGGTGAAAGAGAACTGAGAAGCCGTCCATCTCACGCCGGAAAAGCGGCCTCACCGCTTCGGGCGTAACGTCCCGAGGCGCAAAGCCCGTTCCGCCTGTCGAGATAATCACATCGATTGCAGGATCTTCTGCCCAGCCGCGGACCTGCTCCCGGATCACTTCCACATCGTCCTTCACGATTGCCTTTCCGGCGAGATGATGTCCAGCCGAGGTCAAACGATCCGACAACAGGAGACCGGACTTGTCGGTTTCCTCGTTTCGCGTGTCGGAGATCGTCAGGACCGCGATCCGCAACGGATAGAAGGTGAGGCTTTCGTCGATTCCGGGCATGCGCTTATTCCCAGCGCCCGCGCTCGCGATAGTCGGTTTCGGTGGGTTCGATCCACTTCGTTCCAGCCGCTCCTTCCTCGCGCTTCCAGAGAACAGCCTCCGTCTTCAGCCGGTCCATCAGGTAATCAGCCGCTTCGAAGGCAGCGCGACGATGCGGCGACGCTGCGCCAGCAAAGACGATCGGCTCGCCAGCCTGGACCTCGCCGCATCGATGAACGACCCGGACGTGGCTGACGTCGAAGCGCTGCGCCGCCGCCACGGCAATCTCCTCGAGCGATTGCCCCGTGAGCGTCGGATGATGTTCCAGAACCAGTTTCTCGAGCTGATCGCTATCGCCTGATGTCGGTCGCACGATGCCGACGAAGCTGACTATCGCACCGTCGCCCGCTGCCTGGTCAATCAGCGCCCCGAGCTCCTCGCGCGGGTCTAGCCTGTTCTCTTCGAGACGGACGTAGACGCTCATCCGCCGGAGACCGGGGCGAGAAATTCAACTTCGTCTGAGGCAGTGAGCGGATGATCGTCCGCCACGAGCGTGCTGCCGACGCAGGCTCTGACCCGTCGATCTTCCAGCGACTTGGCAGCTTCCGGGTGCGCTTCGGCGATCCGCGTGCGGAGACTGGCGACTGTGCAAGGGGTCTCAACTGCGAGTTCCAGCTCGGTGCCGAGCATCGCCGCCAGCTTGCCGTAGAAGGTTACTTTCATAGCGTAGATCGGATCATGGGTCGTGAGCGATTTCGGGGCTCATTCGTGTGAGGTCAATAAGGCTCTTCGGCGATGCAGAAAGCCCCGGAGTTGATCCGGGGCTTTGCTTTGCATGTCCACCGAACGAAGCGTCAGCGGAAGAGTCGATCCGGAACGAAGCGGGCTGGGTTA
>DASVXR010000161.1:0-6201 GCA_036392595.1 Sphingomicrobium sp. | reverse complement strand
ACGCTTCGGCCGGAGTTCACCGCCGGAATCTGCCGCGCCTATCTGAGCGAAGGCTGGCAGCAATATGCACCGCTGAAGGTCGCGACCCACGGCTCGGCCTTCCGCTACGAGCGCCCGCAAAAGGGCCGCTTCCGTGAGTTCCACCAGCTCGACGTCGAGATCATCGGCGCGGCCGAGCCGCAGGCCGACGTCGAGATCCTGAGCTTTGGCTACCAGCTGCTGCAGGAGCTCGGCATCGCCGATGGAGTGACGCTCGAGATCAACACGCTCGGCGATCCGGAGACGCGCGAGGCATGGCGGACGTCGCTGATCGATTATTTCGAAGGCCGCAGAGCCGACCTCTCCGAGGACAGCCAGGCGCGGCTCGCCCGCAACCCCTTGCGCATCCTCGACAGCAAGGATGCCAACGACAAGGCGATTTGCGCCGGTGCCCCCAGCGTCGACGAGCATCTGACCGCCGAGGCGTCCGATTTCTTCGCCGCCGTCACAGCCGGTGTCGACGCGGCCGGCGTGCCGTGGAAGCGCAATCCGCGCCTGGTGCGCGGCCTCGATTATTATCGGCACACGGCGTTCGATTTCGTGACAGACCGCCTTGGGGCGCAGGGTACCGTGATCGCCGGCGGCCGCTACGACGGGCTCATCGAAGCTCTCGGAGGACCGCACACGCCCGCCGTGGGCTGGGCCGCGGGAATCGAGCGCCTGGCGATGATGATCGAAGCGCCGGAGCGAGAGAAGCCCGCTGCCATGATCGTGCCCCTGGGCGAGAAGGCCGAGGCCGCGGCGCAGCGCGTCCTTGCCCAGTTGCGCAACGCCGGCATTGCCACCGACATGGCCTATCGCGGCAATATGAAGAAGCGTCTCGGCCGGGCGAGCGACGCGGGCGCGACTTATGCACTGATCATGGGAGATGACGAGCTGGAGCGGAGCGAGGTCCAGGTGAAGCACCTCGGAACCGGTGAGCAATGGTCGGTGCCGCTCGACAAGCTGCCCGAGGCGCTGAACGCATGACCCACATCTCCTCCGAACGGATCGCCTCCATCGAGGCGAAGAAGCACGAGCTGTCGATGGCCATGGCGCGCGGCGACCTTTCGCCCGACGAGTTCGTTCGCCTGTCCAAGGAATATGCGCAGATCGAGCCGGTCGCCGCCGCCGCGCGCGAGGTGCGCAGGCTCCGCGCCGAGCTCGAGGTCCTGAACGGAATGATCGCCGACCCGGCGGCCGAGGCCGAGCTCAAGGAGATGGCCGCTGCCGAGGCCGACGACATCCGCCACCGCCTGCCCGAGGCCGAGCGTGCCTTGGCCGTCCGCCTGCTCCCGCGCGACGCGGCAGACGACCGAGCGGCGATGCTGGAGATCCGCGCCGGGACCGGCGGCGACGAAGCGGCGCTGTTCGCCGGCGACCTCCTGCGCATGTACCAGCGGTTCGCCGAGGAGCAGGGCTGGCGTTTCGAGCTCATCTCCGCCTCCGCGTCCGAGCTCGGCGGCTACAAGGAGGCGATCGCCTCGATCAGCGGCCCAGGCGTCTTCGCCCGCCTCAAGTTCGAGAGCGGGGTCCACCGTGTCCAGCGCGTTCCGGTGACGGAGAGCGGCGGACGAATTCACACCTCGGCGGCCACCGTTGCGGTCCTCCCCGAGGCGGAGGACGTAGACGTGCAGATCGACGACAAGGACCTGCGCATTGACGTCTATCGGTCCTCGGGTCCTGGCGGCCAGTCGGTCAACACGACGGACAGCGCCGTGCGCATCACCCACCTGCCGACCGGGCTGGTCGTCATCCAGCAGGACGAAAAATCGCAGCACAAGAATAAGGCTAAGGCGCTGAAGGTGCTGCGCACCCGCCTGTTTGAGATGGAACGGGAGCGGCTCGCCAGCGAGCGCGCGGGCGCGCGCAAGTCGATGGTCGGCTCGGGCGACCGGTCCGAACGCATCCGCACCTACAACTTCCCGCAGGGGCGGGTGACCGACCACCGTATCAATCTCACCTTGCACAAGCTCGACGAGGTGCTCGAGGGGCCCGGATTAACCGAGATTATTGATGCTTTGGTCGCCGAGGATGAAGCAGAAAGGCTAGCAGGCCTGGAGGATGCGTAAGCGGCCTCCGCCTGAGCGGAGCGGAGCTGAGCATTGAAGCCCATCGCCCGCGCGCTGGCCGACGCCGCGCGCCAGTTGGAAGTGAACAGCGACACGGCGCGGCTTGATTCCGAGCTGCTGATGGCCGAGGCTCTGCACATCGACCGCGACCGGCTGATCCTCGCGCCGCCGGACCGGCAGGTGCCGAAGCGCTTCTGGGACATGGTCGAGCGGCGGAAGTCGGGCGAGCCGGTCGCCTATATCACCGGCCGCCGCGCCTTCTGGAACATCGAGCTTCACGTGGGCCCGGGAGTGCTCGTGCCGCGCCCCGATTCCGAAGTGCTCATCGCTTCGGCGATCGAGCATTTCGACGGCACTGACGGGCCCGCGCGAATCCTCGACCTCGGCACGGGGCCGGGCACGTTGCTGCTCGCCGCCCTGGACGTGTGGCCCGAGGCGAGCGGCGTCGGCATCGACGTGTCGCGCCACGCTTTGTCCTACGCCTCGGCAAACGCTAGGCGGCTGGGTTTCGAAGGGCGCGTCCAGTGGAAGCTCGGCAACTGGGCCGAAGGGATCAGGGAAAAGTTCGACCTCATCCTGTGCAATCCGCCCTATGTGGCCGAAGGAGCGGAGCTCGGGCCGGGAGTACGCGAATATGAGCCCGACGAGGCGCTCTTTGCGGGCAAGGAGGGCCTCGATGCCTATCGGGTCCTCGGTCCGGAGTTGCCGAAGCTGCTTCAGAAAGGTGGGCTCGCGGCGGTCGAGATCGGCCATGACCAGGCAAAGCCCGTGACGAAATTGCTCGCCCGCGACGGCCTCCAGTGCCGGGTTGCGCAGGACTTCGCCGGCCGCGACCGCGCCCTTCTTCTGACGTGGATTTGAATGAAATAGCTTGGCAACCTTCGTCAGGCACACTACATCGGACGTCAGGACCGGGCCCGCTCCCTTGGGAAAGCTGAGCGCGTCCGCTCCACCCCCGACGCAATCGGCCGTTCGCTTCGCGCTTTGCGCAAGACCGGAACGAGAGGGTCAGGAGCAGCGCATATGCGCTGCCCTGCCCAACTGGGGCCAAGGGGGTTAGCGACTACTTCGTAAGGACGTAGCATTTGATCAACAATCGTCAGGGCGGCCGCCGTCGCGGCCGTGGTGGGCAGCGGGGGCAGAATCTCGGCGGACAGCCGGGCAACCGCCAGGACAACCGTCAGCGCGGCAATGCCGCCCAGCTGCTCGAAAAGTACAAGAATCTCGCTCGCGACGCGCAGCTCGCGGGGGATCGGGTCCAGACCGAATATTATCTCCAGTACGCGGACCATTATTTCCGCGTGTTGAGCGAGAACCGCGCCCGCTTCGAGGATCAGCGCCGCCACCGCGACGACGATCTGGACGAGGCCGAAGGCGAGGAAGAGCTGGCGGACGCCGGCGAAGAGCAGGTGAGCGAAGAGCGCGAGCCGCGCCGCGAGCGCTTCAACCGGCGCGACCGCGAGCGCGATCGGGACCGCCCGCGCCGCTTCGAGCGCGAGGAGCGCGCTTCCGAGGATTCAGACGAGCAGCCGGAGACGGCCTCGCGGCTGAACGGCGGCGACGACAGCCTTCCGCTCGACGTGCTCCCGCCGGCAATCGGTGCCGACGCTCCGACCTCGCTCGCCGTCGCGGCCGAGGAAGAGCCTGCGCCCAAGCCGCGCCGCCGCTCGCGCGGGCCGCGTGCCGCCGACGGTGACGAAGAGGTTGCGCCCGCCGCCTGAACGGCTGCCGACCGAGAGTTCACTACGCGTTCACTGCTGATGCGATTGTCTCAGCCTTAACCAGCGGGTTGACGTGCATGATACAGTGTATCATGCGTCTCTCCGCGCAGTTGGGGAGACACGCATGCGTAACCTGCTTTTGCTGTGCACGGCGCTTGCCGGCGCGGCGCCCTTGATGGCGCAAGCGGCCGCCGTGCCCGCGCCGAGCCAGACGGCCCAGGGCGACGTTTCGGTCACCATCTACAACAACGATCGGGCGCTGGTCGAGGACAAGCGCGTCCTCGACATTCCGGCCGGAAGGAGCCGGCAGGAATTCCGCGACGTCTCGGCCCAGATCCAGCCGGAGACGGTCACGCTGAGCGGCCGCGGCCTCGATATCGTCGAGCAGAATTTCGATTTCGACCTGCTCTCGCCCGCCGCGCTCATGCAGAATGCGGTGGGGCAGACCGTGACCCTCGTCCGGGTCAATCCCGCAACCGGCGCGGAGGTGCGCGAGCGCGCTCGAATCCTCGCCGCCAACGGCGGGGTCGTCATGCAGATCGGCGACCGGATCGAGGTGCTTCGGGACGACGGCCTTCCTGCGCGGGTGATCTTCGACGGAGTTCCGCCGAGCCTTCGCGCACGGCCGACCCTCTCGGTGACCCTCCAGGCGGCCGGCGGCGGAAGCAGGCCCGTCAGCCTCACCTACCTGACCCCCGGCCTCAGCTGGTCCGCGGACTATGTCGCGCTGTTCGACGAGCCCAACGGCCGGATGGACGTGCAGGGCTGGGTGACTCTGACCAACAACAGCGGCACGCCTTATGTGAACGCCAACACCCTGCTTGTCGCGGGCGCCGTCGGCCAGGCTAATCCCTACAGCCCGCGGCCTTACTATGGAGGCCGCTATCCTCCGCCGCCTCCGCCCCCGCCTCCACCGACCATCGACCGGGCGGGCACCGAGACGGCCGGGCGCGAGCGGCTCGGCGACTTCTATCTCTATCCCCTGCCGGAGCGGACCACGATCTCCGACAAGCAGACCAAGCAGGTCAGCTTCCTCGACGTCCGCAACACGCCTGCCGTTCGTGCCTACGAGTTCCGCAACGGCTGGCTGACGACCAGCGACCAGCCGCTGAGCGCCAACACCGTGCTGCGCTTCTCGAGCTCGCGCAGCCAGGGACTTGGCGACGCGCTGCCGGCCGGGACGGTCCGTGTCTACCAGCGCGATTCGCGCGGCAACCCGCAGTTCGTCGGCGAGCATCGCATCGGCCATACGCCGATGGGCTCGGACATCAGCCTCGCGACCGGCCAGGCGTTCGACGTGAAGGTGCGCCCCGTCGTCGAGGAACGGACCCGGCTGAGCGGCGACCGCTGGCGGACCAGGATGCGCTACAGCCTGACCAACGCGGGACCGAAGCCGATCACCGTCGACCTCGTCCAGTCGGGCCTGTGGGGCGACACGCGCATCGTCGATGAAAGCATGAAGTCGGAGCGTCTGAGCGCGGACGAGACTCGCTGGAAGGTGCCCGTGGCTGCCAACGGCCAGGCGACGGTCACGGCGACGTTCGACAGCCGTTACTGAGGCCATGCGCGCTCTCGTCCTGCTCGCCCTTGCGGCGCTGTCGGCGAGCGCCGGCGCGCAGGCGATCGTCACGTCGCCGGCGCCCGAGCGCGTTGCGGTCACCGTCTACCGCAACGGGGACCGGGGCTTGGAGCCGATGAATCTCGGCTGGCTCGGCGGCTATGCGCTGGTGAGCGAAACTCGGCGGGTCCGGCTGCCCGCCGGGGAGAGCGAGCTTCGGTTCGAGGGAGTGACCTCGGGCATCGTTCCGCAAAGCGCGATCGTCACCGGCCTCGGCGAAGCGGTGATCGAGAAGAACCGCGACGCTCGGATCCTCTCTCCCGGAGCGCTGCTCGACGCTTCGCTCGGTGAGCGCGTGCATCTGCGCCGTACGTCAAAGGCAACGGGCGCAGTCCGGGAGCAGGACGCGATCGTCCGCGCCACCTCCGACGGCGTCGTGCTTCAGACAGCGGATGGCATTGAGGCGCTCCGCTGCACCGGCTTGGCGGAAACTCCGCTCGCCGGCGAAGTGCCGCGGGACCTTTCCGCCAAGCCGACCCTGTCGGTGAAGGTGCGCAGCCCCGAGCCGGTCGAGCGCACGGTCACTTTGTCCTACATCACCAACAATTTCGACTGGCAGGCCGACTATATCGCCGAGCTGTCGGACCCGGGCGACCGAATCTCGCTCTTCGGCTGGCTGACCATGGCCAACGGGGATGAGACGGGCCTTGCCGACGCACAGGCCCAGGCCGTGGCGGGCAAGCTCAACCGCGACCGCGTCTGGGTGCCGCAGGGGGAGGCCAAGCCCATCGCCATCACCTGCTGGCCGCAGGGCACCACCAGCGACATTCCT
>DASVXR010000160.1:0-3097 GCA_036392595.1 Sphingomicrobium sp. | reverse complement strand
CTTCTCGACCGGGGACCACATCACCGGCTTGGCGCCGCGGTAGAGCTGGCCGCTCTCGGCGAACTTGAACAGCTCGGAGACGATGGTCGCTTCCGCGAAATAGGCCATCGTCAGGTATGGCTTGTCCCAGTCGGCGCTGATGCCGAGACGCTTCAGCTGCTCGCGCTGAACGTCGACCCAATGCTGCGCATAGGCGCGGCATTCGGCTCGGAATTCCTTCGCCGGGACCTCGTCTTTGTTGAGCTTCTTCTTGCGGTACTGCTCCTCGACCTTCCATTCGATCGGGAGGCCGTGGCAGTCCCACCCGGGGACGTAGGGCGCGTCCTTGCCGAGCAGCGTCTGCGTCCGCACCACCATGTCCTTGAGCGTGTGGTTCAAGGCATGGCCGATGTGGATGTCGCCGTTGGCGTAGGGCGGGCCGTCATGGAAGATGAACTTCTCGCGGCCCTCGCGCGCGCGGCGGATCTGCTGGTATAGGTCCTCGCTCTCCCAGCGCGCGGCGATCACCGGCTCCTTCTGCGGCAGGCCGGCCTTCATCGGGAAGTCGGTCCGGGGCAGGAAGACGGTGGATCGGTAATCGGTCTTGGTCGGAGCGTCGGCCATTACCGGCGGGGCCTTAGCGGGGCGGGTGCGCGGGATGCAACCACTCGCTCCTCCCCGAAACGGGGAGGGGGACCATTCACCGAAGAGTGAATGGTGGAGGGGCCGTGGTGCAGGACTCAGCCGCCCCTCCGTCAGCCTTCGGCTGCCACCTCCCCGGAACGGGGAGGAGCTAATCCAGCGCCAGCATCCGCCGCGCCTCCGCCTCGTCGTCCTTCATGTGGGCGACCAGCGTCTCCACATCCTCGAATTTCTTCTCCTCGCGGATGAAGGCGTGGAGCGCGACCTCGATCTTGCGGTCGTATAGGTCGCCGTCGAAGCCGAAGAGGTGCGCCTCGAGCAGCTCGCGCGGCGGCTCGAAGGTGGGCCGCACGCCGAGGCTCGCGACGCCCGGATATTCGCTGCCGTCGTCGACCATCACGCGAACCGCGTAGATGCCGTATTTCGGGCGCTGGTAATCGCCGAGCTCGAGGTTGGCGGTGGGATAGCCGAGGTGGCGCCCGCGCTGGTCGCCGCGCTGGACCACGCCCTCGATCGCGAAGTCGCGCGTCAGGAAATGGGTGGCCGTCCCGATGTCGCCCCCCTCCAGCGCCTCGCGGATCCGGCCGGAGGAGATGCGCACGCCGTCGAGCAATACCGGCGCGACGGCTTCGGCAGTGATGCCGTTCTGGTCGCCCAATGCCTTGAGCATGGCCACATCGCCCTTCCGCCCGCGGCCGAAGGTGAAGTCGTCGCCGGTGACTACCCCGACGGCGCCGATCTGCTTCGCCAGCACCTCGCTGACGAAATCCTCGGACGACGTGACCGCCAGCGCCTTGTCGAAGTGGAACACCAGCATTCCGTCCGCGCCCGCATGGGCGAAGAGTTGCTCCCGCTGGTCGAGCGTCGTCAGCCGGAATGGGAGAACGTCCGGCTTGAAGAACCTCACCGGATGCGGCTCGAACGTGGCGACGATCACCGGCCGCCGCTCATGGAAGCCGCGCGCCACCGCGCGCCCGACCACCGCCTGGTGGCCGAGATGGAATCCGTCGAAATTGCCGAGGGCGACGATGCTCCCCTTGAGGTTTTCGGGGATGCCGCCGTCGAGGGTGAGGCGCTGCATTGCCGCGCGCCTTAGTGGGTCGGAAGGTGCCTGCGCAACAACCGGTATTCGTGGATCGCGAGATAGATGACGAACAGGTCGAAGATGCTGAGCAGGATCAGCCCGAAATCATGCGTGTAGCTGTAGCGGTAGAGCTGGTAGGCGATGAAGGCGCCGAACACCGCGAAGCTCGCCGGATAGGCCCACAGCTTCTCGCGCAGCAGGCCGATGACGAGCACCGACTTAACCAGGCCGTGGCTGAGCAGGTAGAAAGCGTAGAAATCATGCTCCGCGACGGAGAAGCGGCTGGTGAAGGTCAGCAGGTGATTGGCGATCCAGTCGCGCGGATCGTCGATCAGCTCGTCGTAGCTCCAGTTGTTGATCACCCGGACGATCGTCTCCGTGCTGACGAGGTAGAGGGCGAGCCCGCCGACGATCTCGATGATCGCGTGAATGCCCTTCGCGAGAACGCTGACGACGAAGATCTGGTGGACCCGCTTTTCCTGCATCGCCGCTGCAACGCCGCCGCGCTTGACTAAGTGCCGTCGCATTCCTATCTGCAGCTCATCCCGATCCACCGGTTTCCGGCGGCGCACTTGTGCGCGCGTCGGTTTTTCGTTTGGAAAGGGGCTTTCTAGCGACGAGATAGGGCATCGGGCCCTGTGGAGCTGAAGAAGGGTAGAGAATGGCTCGTATTGCCGGGGTGAACATCCCCACGAACAAGCGCGTCGAAGTGGCGCTGACCTACATTCACGGAATCGGCCGGACGACGGCCAGGAAGATCACCGAGCAGCTGGGCATCAGCCCGGAAAAGCGCGTCCAGGACCTCACCGACCAGGAGGTGCTGCACATCCGCGAGGCGATCGACAAGGATTTCACGGTCGAGGGCGACCTTCGCCGCGAGACCGCGATGAACATCAAGCGGCTGATGGACCTCGCCTGCTACCGCGGGCTTCGCCATCGCAAGGGACTGCCGGTCCGCGGCCAGCGCACGCACACCAACGCGCGCACCCGCAAGGGCAAGGCTCGTCCGATCGCCGGCAAGAAGAAGTAAGCGCTTCTTCCGCCCGCCCGTCAGCAGTTTAGAGATTGTAGGAACCTAATGGCCCAGGCACCGCAGCGTATCCGCAGAAGGGAACGCAAGAACATCACCGCCGGCGTCGCCCACGTGAACGCCAGCTTCAACAACACGATGATCACCATCACCGACGCGCAGGGCAACGCGATTGCCTGGTCGAGCGCGGGGATGATGGGCTTCAAGGGCAGCCGCAAGTCGACGCCCTATGCGGCGCAGGTCGCCGCCGAGGACGCGGGACGCAAGGCCGCCGACCACGGCGTCCGCACGCTCGAGGTCGAGGTCAAGGGCCCCGGCTCGGGCCGCGAAAGCGCGCTCCGTGCGCTTCAGGCGGTCGGCTT
>DASVXR010000159.1:0-7174 GCA_036392595.1 Sphingomicrobium sp. | reverse complement strand
TACATCCGCCGGTCGCTTGATGTTGCTTACGGTCGCCGTGACCCGCTCGAATGCTGGGCCCGCGACGAAGGCGAAGCCGCTTCGATCCGGGCCCAGGCTCGCCTTTACAAGCAGCTCGACCACCTGCGACTCCAGGTGCCCGATGACAGCGGTCTCGACATGATCGAGCCTTTCATCGGCATGCTGATCACCATTTCGGCCTTCGACCTCGGCCAAGACCGCTTGCCGAACTTCGCCGCTTACCGCTTCCTCTACGAGCGGCTGATCGGCGCCGCCGCCCGTCCGTGGCTGCCGTCGGCATTCTGCGCCGCGGCTGCTCTTCCGCACCTTCACCCGGATCGCCGCCGTGTCCTGCTCCAATCGATCAGCGAGAGCGCCGCAACCGCGCCGGGTTGGTCGAGCCGCGAGCCGGTGTTCTGGCCGGAGTGGGTAGAGAAGGTCGACGTCCAGCAGGCCGCGTAAGCTCAGGCGCTCACCGGCGCCTTCACCGAAGGAAATATTTCCGCGAGCTGCCTGAGGCTGTCCTCGGCGCTCTTGTGGTGGACGAACACGACTCCTGCGGCCTCATATTCGCCGCGGTGCTTCTCGCGGTCGTCGACCAGCACATCCCCGGGATGCATATGCTTGTGCTTGTCGCGCGCCATGCAGGTGATGATCGGAACGCCGGGGAAATGTTCCACCGCCCATTCGACCTTCTGCGGCGCCGCCCACTTGCCGAGCGGAAGACCGGTCAGGATGGTCGGCTTCAAATGCTCAACGCCCTCAAACAGCAGCCGCGCGTCGGGCATCTCCGGCAGTGAGCCGTAGAAGTTCGGCGCCCTCGCGAGCCGCTTCCAGAAGGCCCCGCGCCCGTGCTTCGCGATGAATTGCCTGGGCGTCATGCCGAGCAGCCGCCGTGCGCCCTGGTCGAAATCGGCCAGCACTCCGTCGGCGTCGAGGAACAGGCGCGGCTGCTGCTTCGCCATCAGAAGCGCGCCGGCTCGAGCTCGATCGGCATGGGCGCGCCTATCGGCTCCCAGCCTCGGTCGCGGAGGACGTCATTGCTCTCGCGGGCCTTGCGTCCCGGCCCGAGCGACCAGGTGATGTGGTAGGTCGATCCGTCGGGCCGGTCGGTGGTGCCGTCGAGCTCGGCCACAAGGCATTCGAGACTTTTCCCGTCATCGGCGCGGCCGACCACTCGGGCCTCGGGCTTGCGGGGCAGGGGAGTGTCCGGCGTCGCGCCGACGCGGAGAGTCACGTGATCGGCGACGACATTTTCATATTTCGGCGGAAAGCGTTCGAGCAGCCGCGCGCGCTCATCCCGCGGAAGCTTCCATCCGGTGACGGTTCCGGGCCTGGCCATGCAGAGGTAACCGAGTCAGGCCGAAGTGGTTTCCGTGAGCCGCTCCACGAGGTCCCGCGCGAAATCCATCAGCGTGTCGTCCCGCGCTCCCATGATCACGATCCGGTCGCCCGACTTCGCCCTGGCGAGCAGGGCCTCGGCGATTTGCGAGCGCTCCGGAATGTGCTGGACCTCGACGCCGGGGCTACGGATCCGCTCGGCCAGCCAGTCCGACCCGCGCGCCTTCTCGACCGTGCCGCCCTGGTAGACGGGATCGGGCAGGTAGAGCCGGTCGCCCGGCGCAAGCCCACGCACGAAGCTGTCGGCCAGCTCCTCGCCCATCTTTGCGAGCGGACCATAGCCGTGCGGCTGGAACATGATGAGCAAGCGGCCGGGCTGCGCTCGAAGAGTGGCGAGGGTCGCGTCGATCTTGTCCGGATTGTGAGCGAAATCGTCGATGACGGTGACGCCGCCGCCGGTCCCAACCGTCTCGAGCCTCCTCTTCAATCCTTCGAACCGGGCGAGCGCATTGACCGAATCCTCGATCCGCACTCCGAGCGCGCGGGTCGCGGCGATCGCCGCCAGCGCGTTGGACGCATTGTGCCTCCCCGGAACCGCGAGCCGGACGTCGTGCCGCCCGCCCTCGGCTTCCACGGCGAAGGTCACGCCATCGGGTTCCAGCTGAAGGTCCTTGCCCATGAAGTCCGCGGCCGGGCTGTCGAAGCCGTAGCCGATCCGATGATCGGCCGGGATCACGTCGGAGATCGCCCGGGTCTCCGGATCGTCGAGGTTCACCACCGCCTTGCGCGCCCGCAGCAGGAATGCGGCAAACAGGCTCCTGAGCTCGCCCATTTCCTTGTGGTCGAGGCTGATGTTGGTCAGCACCGCGATCTCGGGCTTGTAGAGCGCGATCGAGCCGTCGCTTTCGTCGACCTCGCTGACGAACAGCTCCGGATCGCCGACGAGCGCGCTGGCGAAGGGCGCCGAGGGCGTGACGAAATTCTTCATCACCGCGCCGTTCATCACCGTCGGCTGGCGATGATTGGCATGGAGGATCCAGCCGATCATTCCGGTGACCGTCGACTTGCCGCTGGTACCGCCGACGGCGATGCTGCGCTGGGCATCGTTGAACAGCCTGGCGAGGAACTGCGGGCGCGTGAGGTGGGTCAGGCCCAGCTCCCTTGCGCGAACGACGTCGGGCACCGTCTCCTCGACGGCCGCGGAGGTCACCAGGGTCATTCCTTCCTGCAGTCCCGACCCGTCCTGGGGGAACAGCTGGATCCCGAGCGAGCGAAGATAGTCGAACTTGTGCGGAGTGCGCCCCGCGTCGAGCGACCGGTCGGACCCCGCGACCCTGGCGCCGCCGGCGCGAACGATGGACGCGAGCGGGAGCATTCCGCTGCCGCCGATGCCGCTGAAGAAAACCGGAGAATCGATCATTGCGCGGCCCTATTGGGCGGCGGCGCGGGGGGCAAGCGGAGGCGATTCGCGAAGCGCGGCAACGAGCCGGACAAAGGCCCGCTCGCGGTCCAGGCGCGAGGGTGACGTGTCACCGTGACCGCTTCGAACCGGGGGTTCGTTCACTTCCTCCACTTTGTCACCCTGCACCCGGCGAGCGGCCCCGGCCATGGCAGCGGCGGACCAGGCGGACGCGAAGGTGGGATCGCGAGCCTTGAGCGCGTAGGCCGACTTGCGGCTCATGCCCGCCTTTCGCGCGGCGAGGGTGACACTCCGCGTCGCGGCGAGGGTGACAATGAAGGTGACAGCCTTATCGGGCGTCCATTCGCCCGAGCGGTATGGGCGGCGACGTGGCAACAGAAAATCCAAGGAGAGCGGCTCCGGGCTTTGGGGATCGGCAGATCGACCGAAGCACAAGAGCATGGCTGTAGGACAGCGAATTCTGAGATGCGTGAATGCCTGCTTTCGACCCAAAACGGACATCAGACACTTATCCGTTTTCGACCGATTCCAAGGGCCGATGATACGCTGCTATAGTCGCCAACGATTACGGGGGGCTCACCGTGGCGCGTGTCTTCCTAAGCTATGATCACGAGGACTCGCGCAAGGCCGAGGCAATCGTCGCCGCGCTCGAGCGGCACGGCCAATCCGTCTGGGTCGACCGCCAGATCGCCGGCGGGACGCAATATGGCACCGAGATTGAGAGTGCGCTGGAGCGCTGCGACGCCGTCGTTGTTCTTTGGTCCGAAAGGTCGGTCCGATCCGCCTGGGTCCGGGACGAAGCCGCCGCCGGCCGCGATCTCGGCAAGCTTGTGCCGGTCTCACTTGACAACGTGCAACCGCCGATGGGCTTCCGCCAATTCCAGACCATCGGCCTGGCAGGCTGGAAGAGCGCCAGCCGAGCGAAAAAGCTGCAGGAGCTGCTGACGGCGGTTGAGCGGCTTTCGACCGTCGATTCTGCTGCTGCGCCTGAGATTTCGAAGCCTGCCAAGCGCCGCAAATTGAGCATCCCGATCACGACGGGCGCAGCGGTCGCCGCTCTTTTGCTCGTCGCCGGCGGGACGTTGATGTGGCGGCAGCGTGCTCATTCCGAGCCGCCGGTCTTTACGGTCGCTCCGGCCGACGCTTCGGCGAAGAGCCAAGGGCTTGCAAAAGACCTGCTGGTGAAGCTCGGCGGGCTCCAGTCTGCCAACGCCGACGCTCCTGAAATTGTCGACAGCGACGCGGCCGACAAGGCATCCTTCATTCTTCAGGTGTCGAGCTTCACGCAAGACGCGCAGGTGCAGGCAAGCGCTGCGCTGCTTGCTCGAAATCACGCTTTGCTGTGGTCGCAAGAGTTCCAGCGTCCGTCTGTCGAGGAAGCGGACCTGAGACAGCAGCTCGCCCTAACCGCCGCACGTGTCCTGGCATGCGCAAAGAGGGGCGCCCTGGCTCCCGATCGTCTCGATCAGGAAACGCTGAAATTGTACCTCAGCGGCTGCGCACAAACCGACTTCGCGCCCACCGACTATCGGCGCCTGGTTCCAATGCTCCGGGAGCTCACGCGGCGCGCGCCGCGCTTTGACGGCGCTTGGGCTTTACTGGTTGGCAGGGAAGCGGCGATGATGGGCTACGAGCAGATTCCCGCGGATTCTCCGGAGGGGCTCACGCTTCGCAACGACATCGTCGAGGCGCGCAAGATAAATCCGCAGATGCCGGAGGCATATTTCGCGGAGTTCAAGCTCTTGAATGGCGACAATGGGCTGGATCAACTCGACCAACTCGTCGCCCGCGCAAACAAGGGAGCGCCGAATCAACCACTGACATTCGTTCTAAACGCCACCCTGGACGGGTTCACCGGCCGAATGAACGAAGCCGCCTCATATATGAAGCAGGCAGCCGACGCTGATCCGCTCGATCCTGGGGCGATCACTGAATATATCAACGCGCTGAGCTGGGCGGGGCAGCGAGATGCTGCAGCCCAGGAGCTTCGACGGGCGGAAGCGATTTGGCCTGGCACGCAGGCGATGCTTGAGGCGCGGATGCGCTATGACCTTCGGTACGGGGACCCCAAGGAAGGTCTGCGGATCATTCGTTCGGGTGCCGCGCCCTCTTTCCTGGGTACGGAATCTTTCCTGCAGGCGAGGGCCGATCCTTCGAAGGAAAATGTCGATAGGGCGATCGCCGACGCGCGCGCCCAGGTTGGGAGAAAGCCAAATGCGATCGGGAGCCTTATTCAGGTTCTCGCCGAATTTG
Organism: Sphingomicrobium sp.; assembly: GCA_036392595.1. Lineage (GTDB taxonomy): Bacteria > Pseudomonadota > Alphaproteobacteria > Sphingomonadales > Sphingomonadaceae > Sphingomicrobium. The sequence continues at coordinate 2,160 of DASVXR010000159.1, read as the reverse complement.
GCCGTGAAGATGAAATCTACGCGCTCATCGAGCAGGAGGGGCGGGATGCAATCGGCGAGTCGTACCTGCTCTTTCGCCCAGCGTTCCACCGCTTTCGGCAGAATCGCAGATTCATGACCATCGCAAAGCAGATCGGCCTTCTGCAATATTGGACGAGGACAGGCCGGTGGCCGGACTTCTGCTTCGAATCCGACCTGCCGTACGACTGCAAGAAAGTAGCGGCGGCGATAGCGTCATAGCGTCCGATCTCCACCGCAGCGGACATTCGCTGCAAGCGGTTCAATAATCGTCATCCCGGCCTTGAGCCGGGACCTGCCTTGTTCTTACTTGCAGGGATGGAAAGGCTGCCATGCGTCTACATCCTTGCAAGAGCGTCCCACAGCACGCTTTACACGGGCGTTACCTCAGACCTGTCCGGGCGGGTCTGGCAGCACCGCGAGGGTCTCGTCCGGGGCTTCACGAAGCGGTACGGGATCAAGCGCCTCGTCTGGTTCGAACCTCATGAGACGATGGAATCAGCGATTGCCCGGGAGAAGCGGGTGAAACGCTGGCCTCGGGCGTGGAAGTATGACCTCATCCATGAGCAGAATCCCACCTGGCGCGATCTTGCCGAGGACTTCGGATTTCCTCCGCTGCCGCTGAGGTGAAGGCAGGTCCCGGCTCAAGGCCGGGATGACGGTCGTGCTCCGACCAACCCTCCCCATTGCTTCGCAACAGGGAGGTTCTGCCGTCATTTACACGCGCCTCCGCCCGGCCATCCCCTCCAGCCAGGACCGCGGACGAACCGCCCCGGTTTCGCGCCGGTGTGCTTGCCGTCCTTGAGCACCTGGACGCCGTTGATGAAGACGTCGGCGACTCCGCTCGCCAGCTGCTGCGGCTTCTCGAAGGTCGCATTGTCGCGGATCGTCGCGGGGTCGAACACGACCACATCGGCATAAAAACCGGGTTTCAGCGAGCCGCGCTGCCTCAGCGAAAGGTTGGTTGCGGGCAGCGACGTCAGTCGGCGGACCGCGTCCTGCAGCGTCGTCGCATGCTGGTCGCGCACATAATAGCCGAGCAGGCGAGCGACATTGCCATAGGCTCTCGGGTGAGTGCTCGACTTCAGGAACACGCCCTCCGGCGCCTGGCTCGCCGCATCCGAGCCGAAGCTCATCCAGGGCAGGGCGACCTCCCGCTTCACATTGTCCGGGTTCATCGAGAAATAGACGACCTGGATACGGCTCTGGTCGGCGACGATCAGGTCGGCGGCGACCTCCGCGGGCGGCTTGCCGCGCTCGCGCGCGACCTGGCCCAGGGTCTTGCCGGTCAGGGGCTTGAGCCTGGGGTTCTTGAACCCGACGAGAAGCACCTTGTCCGGGTCGTCGACCACCAGCTTGGCATTCTCCGTGCCTTTGGGCCCCTTCATCTCGGCGATCGCTTTTGAGCGCTGAGCGGGGTCCTTGAGGCGCTTCACCCAGGCTTCAAGGCCGCCGTCCTGCATCCACGTCGGGAAAGCAGCGTCGAAGCCGGTCGAGCTCGCGGCATAAGTGTACATGTCGGCGGTGATGCGCTGGCCTGAAGCGCGCGCATCGTTCACCCTGGCGATCGCCGCGTCGATCTTCCCCCAGTTCGCCTTGCCGGCCTGCTTGTAGTGATAGATTTCCGCCGGGGCGCCGGACTCGCGGGAGATGGTGACCAGCTCGTCGATCGCTTCGAGCAGCTTCGGCCCCTCGTCGCGCATGTGGCTGATGTACATTCCTCCGCAGCGCGCCGCCTCGTGCGCGAGCGCAACGAGCTCGGGAGTCTCGGCATAGGTCGCCGGCGCGTAGATGAGCGAGGAGCCGACGCCGACCGCGCCTTCCTTCATCGCCTGCCGCACCAGCGAACGCATCCGGTTGAGCTGCGCCGGCGTCGGGTCGACGTCCTTCTCGCCGAGCTCGTGCACCCGGACGGTGGTCGCCCCGACGAAGGAGGTGACGTTGGGGGTGATGCCCCTGCGCTGCATATACTCGAGATACTGGCCGAGGGTCGTCCAACGGATCGGGAACTTGATGTCGCCCTGGCGCTGGATCTCGAGGCGTTTCATCGCCGGGGTCCATGGGCCCATGGAATCGCCTTCGCCCATTACCTCGAGAGTCACGCCCTGCATCGTGTCGCTGAGGCCGCGCCCATCGGCGATGA
>DASVXR010000158.1:0-4938 GCA_036392595.1 Sphingomicrobium sp. | reverse complement strand
CGTCGAACTGCGCCCGCTGCGGTGTTCCGCTGCCCACCGGAAGGTCGAGCGACAGCTTCCCCTGCTCCGGAACGCAGATCCTGTCGGTGCAGGCGAGCCACTGCGCCTCCGCCCGAATCGGCACGGTTCCGCGTGCGTCGGACGGCACCTTCAGCCGGACCAGCACGGCATAATCGCGCTCGTAGACATAGTTCATGATGCCGGCGACGGTGAGCCGCGTCGGCACCGGGTACCTGAGCGGCCCGGCGACAAATCCGACCGGCAGCTGCCACTTGACGTCCATCGGCCGCCCCGCGTCGCCGGGATTAAGCCAATAGCCGTGCCAGCCCGGATTGGTGCGCATGTGGATCGCCAGCTCCACCTCGCCACCCGGGGGCGCCGGCCCTTCGGCAATGAGCTGTGGCTCGATCCCGCGGGCGCCGGCGAGCGACGGAAGGAAGAGCAGAGCGAGGAAGACCGCCAACAGCCGGAACATCATTTCGCCGCTAGAAGGTTGCTGTGGCCTAGTCGAGAAGCGTAAATTGCGCGGCCGGAACAAAGGAGACTCGCCATGCGTCTCGCGACCCTCGCTGCAATCGGATTCATTTCGGTCGGCATAAGCGGGGGCGCATGGGCCATGCCCGGCGAGGGCGGCAGCGCCCAAAGCTCGCCTCCGAGCAGGTCCGCTCCGGACTTCGATGCGGCGGATGAATATCGCAAAGGCATCGAGGCGCTGAAGGGATCGAATTACTCGGCAGCGAAGGCCTCCTTCAAGAAAGTCCTCGACGTCGCGCCCAGCGATGCCGCAACCAACTTCCTCGCGGGGATGGCGGACGCCGGCCTCAACGATCTCAAATCTGCGCAGAAACATTATGAAAAAGCGCTGAAGGCCGACAAGAACCTGGTCCCTGCGCACCAGGAGCTCGGGGTCACCTACGCGAAGCTCGGCATGCGCGACAAAGCGCAGGCGGAGCTCGCGGCTCTGCAGAAGCTGGACCAGGAATGCGCCGGCACCTGCAAGGACGCGCAGAAGATCAAGGAAGCGATCGCGGCGGTCCAGGCGGCGCTTGCCGCACCGACCCAGGCGAGCCTGCAGACCAGTCCGCCGCTGCTCTTCGCCAGCGCCCAGGCCGGCGATAGCGCCTATCTCGACGCGGTCGGCCTCATCAACGAGGGCAAGTATGAGCAGGCGATCGTATCGCTCGAGCGGGCGAAAGCGAGCTTCGGAGCGCATCCCGACATACTCACCTATCTCGGTTTCGCGAACCGGAAGCTTGGCCGCTACGACGTGGCGGCCAGCTATTACCGGCAGGCGCTCGCCGCCGCTCCGCAGCACAAGGGAGCGACCGAATATTATGGCGAGCTGATGGTCGAGCGGGGCAATCTCGACGGAGCCAGGGCAATGCTCGCGAAGCTCGACAAATGGTGCACCTTCGGCTGCGCCGAGGCCGACGAATTGAGGCGATGGATCGACGCCAAGGGCAAGCCCGCCTCCTGATCCCTGTGGCGTTGCTGCTGCTGACAGCCGCGTCGCGGCAGGCGCAGCTGCCGATCAGGGAATCGCGCTGGCTGCAAACGTCGGATCTCGTCGACGACCTCACTCGCCAGCCCGTCGAGTGCCTCGCCTGGCCCAAGGCGGCGGGAGCGCGCCGGTCCGTCGCAATCGGGCGGGCGCTGTTCCGCTCGCCCCTGATGCTTGGGGGCCAGGCGGCGCGCGCGGGACTTTCCTGCTCGAGCTGTCACCGCAACGGACGAACCAACCCGCATTTCCATTTTCCCGGAATCTCGGGCGAGCCCGGAACCGCCGACGTCACCGCCTCGCTGATGAGTGAGAAGCGCGGCGACGGAATCTTCAACCCGAAGCCGATCCCGGACCTTGGCGGCGACCCAGGGAAGCTGAAGGTCAAGGGAACGCCGAAGCTTCGAGGCTTCATTCATGGCCTCGTCGCTGAAGAGTTCAGCGGACCGGAGCCGTCTCCCTCGGCGCTCGATGGCGTCGTCGCATATGTGAGCGCGCTGTCGCCTCACGCATGTCGTGGAACGACCGTCCCAATCACGCTCGCTTCCAAGCTCGCCGACGTGGATTCCGCCGTTGCTCTTGCCGCCAGCGCATATGCGTCCGGCGATGAAGCGACGGGGCGCGACCTTCTTTCCGCCGCGCGTTCGACGCTGGGCGCGATTGACGAGCGATTCCAACTGCAGGGCTTGGAGCAATCGCGCAAACAGCTGCGCGATGCGTCCGCTGAGCTGTTCGACCTGCAGCAGGCACGAAGTCCAGCGCTCTGGGCGAAGTGGAGACGCGATTGGCCCCGGCGTAAGCAGGCGCTGCGTTCAGCCGAGGGGCGCTCGCTCTATAATCCCGCGGTGCTGCGAAAGCTGCTCGGCAAGTCCTAGTCGAGGTTCGGGCGCAGCCAGCGCTCGGCGCATTCGACCGAAACCTCACGCCGCGCCGCATAATCGTCGAGCTGGTCGCGGCCGATCCGCGCAACTCCGAAATACTGGCTGTCGCGATGACCGAAATAGAAGCCCGATACGGCCGAAGTCGGCAGCATCGCAAAATTCTCGGTCAGCGTGACCTCGCCGGGATTGTCGCCGAGCATCTTGAACAGGATCGGCTTGAGGCTGTGGTCCGGGCAGGCCGGATAGCCGGGCGCGGGCCGGATGCCGTCATACTTCTCGCGGATCAGCTGCTCGTTCGAGAAATGCTCGTCGGCATAGCCCCACAGGCGGTTGCGCACCTCGGCGTGAAGCACTTCGGCGAAGCTCTCCGCGAGGCGGTCCGCGAGCGCTTTCAGCAGGATGTCGGAATAATCGTCGTGGGCTTCCTTGAACCGCTCGAGATGCGGCTCCAGTCCGTGAATCCCGACGGCGAAGCCGCCGATCCAGTCCTCGCCGTCCGGCGAGATGAAATCGGCGAGGCAGAGGTTCGCCCGTCCCTCGCGCTTCTTCACTTGCTGGCGGAGGAAGGGCACGCGGGTCCAGTCGTTGCCCGCGAGCACCAGGACGTCGTCGCCCTCGCGCTTGCAGCGCCACAGCCCGACGGTCGCCTTCGGAGTCACCCAGCGTTCCGCGATGATCTTCTCGATCATCTCCTGCGCGTCGGCGAAGAGGTTCTTCGCGCTCTCGCCGACGACCGGATCGTCGAGGATCTGCGGATAGGTTCCAGCGAGCTCCCACGCCCGGAAGAAGGGCGTCCAGTCGATCGACGCCCTGAGGTCCTTCAGCGGCCAGTCGCCGAACTGGTGGAGCCCCGGATATTGCGGCGCGGGCGGCTTGCCTGACGCATCGTAGGGGAAGCCATTGGCGCGGGCCTCATCCAGGGTCGCGAGCTCGCTATGTCCGCTCCGCTCGCGGGACTTGCGCAGCTTGTCGTAATCGTCCGCCGTTCCCGCGATCAGCGGTTCTCGCTGGGTGTCCGAAACGAGCGAGGAGGCGACACCCACCGCCCGGCTCGCGTCGAGCACGTGGATCACCGGCCCTTCGTACGCCGGATCGATCCTGAGGGCCGTATGCGCCTTGCTGGTCGTCGCTCCGCCGATCAACAGCGGCAGCTTCATATCAGCGCGCTGCATCTCGCCCGCGACCGTCACCATCTCGTCGAGCGACGGCGTGATCAGTCCCGACAGGCCGATCATGTCCGCCTGGTTGTCGTTGGCGGCCTGCAGGATGTCCTGCCACGGCACCATGACGCCGAGGTCGATCACCTCAAAGCCGTTGCACTGCAGGACAACGCCGACGATGTTCTTGCCGATGTCGTGAACGTCGCCCTTCACGGTCGCCATCACGATCCGGCCCTTGCCTTGGGTGACTCCGTTCTCCTCTTTCTCCTTCTCGATGAAGGGGATGAGGTGCGCGACCGCGCGCTTCATCACGCGGGCGGACTTGACGACCTGCGGCAGGAACATCTTGCCCGAACCGAACAGGTCGCCGACGACGTTCATCCCGTCCATCAGCGGGCCCTCGATCACTTCGATCGGACGCGCGAACTGCTGCCGCGCTTCCTCGGTGTCGTCGACGATGTGCGCGTCTATGCCCTTGACCAAAGCGTATGAGAGGCGTTCGGCGACCGGGAGCGAGCGCCATTCGGCGAGCTTCTTCTCGGCCTCGACGTCGACGCCCTTGTAGCGTTCCGCAAGCTCGATCAGCCGCTCCGTCGCATCCTCGCGCCGGTCAAGGATCACGTCCTCGCAAGCGTCGCGGAGCTCCGGATCGATCTGGTCATAGACGTCGAGCTGGCCGGCATTGACGATGCCCATGTCCATGCCGGCGGGGATCGCGTGATAGAGGAACACGCTGTGCATCGCGCGGCGCACCGGCTCGTTGCCGCGGAACGAGAAACTGAGATTCGAGAGGCCCCCGCTGATGTGCGTTCCGGGGCAGCGACGGCGGATCTCGCGCGCTGCCTCGACGAAGTCGAGCGCGTAGCGGCGATGCTCCTCGATCCCCGTCGCAACCGCGAAGATGTTCGGATCGTAGATGATGTCGTTCGGATCGGTCCCGTCGGCGACGAGCAGCTTGTACGCCCGCTCGCAGATTTCGACCTTGCGTGTTGCCGTGTCGGCCTGGCCGACCTCGTCGAAGGCCATGACCACGACCGCGGCGCCATAGGCGCGACACTTGCGCGCAAGCTCGAGGAACGGCCCCTCGCCTTCCTTCATGCTGATCGAATTGACGATCGGCTTGCCCGATACGCACTTGAGGCCCGCCTCGATCACGCTCCATTTCGAGCTGTCGATCATCACCGGAACGCGCGCGATGTCGGGCTCGGCGGCGATGCGCTTGAGGAAGGTGGTCATCGCCTGCTCGCTGTCGAGCAGGGCCTCGTCCATGTTGACGTCGACGATCTGCGCGCCGTTCTCGACCTGGTCGCGAGCAACCTCGACGGCGGCGTCATAATCGCCGGCCATGACCAGCTTCTTGAAACGGGCGGAGCCGGTGACGTTGCAGCGCTCGCCGATA
>DASVXR010000157.1:0-3464 GCA_036392595.1 Sphingomicrobium sp. | reverse complement strand
GTCGCTGCCGGGCCAGCGGGAGCCGACATCGACCTCCACGCGGCGCGGGCTCCTCGGCTGCGCGCCCGTCCCGCCGCCTTCGGTCTGAAGATCGGTGCGAACATCGGTCACGAGGTCGCTCCACCGGAGCCGCGGCCGCGGCGGCCCTTCGGCTTGAGATCAGCGCCGGCCTCGGGCTTGCTGACCTCCTTCGCCGCCTTGGCGCGACGCGACTTGCGCGCTTCCTTCGTCGCCTGGACGTCGCCCGGCTTGCCCGCGCCGGTATCGGAGGGCGCGTCCGTCGTCTTCTTCTCTTCGGCCGGAGTCTTCGGGTTCACCGTCGAGGGCGCGTTTGGCGCCGGAGCAGGCGAAGGCGCTCCGGCCTCTTCCGCGGTCGCCTTCTCGTCGCCCGGAAGGCGGTATTCCGGTCCTTCCCACGGAGTCAGGAAGTCGAAGGTGCGGAAGTCCTGCGGCAGCTGGACCGGCTCGTAGATCACCCGCTTCTCGGCCTCGGAGTAGCGCAGCTCGACATGGCCGGTCAGCGGGAAGTCCTTGCGCTGCGGATAGCCTTCGAAGCCGTAATCCGTGAGGATTCGCCTGAGGTCAGGGTTTCCGGCGAAGCCGACGCCGTACATGTCGAACACCTCGCGTTCGAGCCAGCCGGCATTGGGCCAGAGCGTGGTCACCGTCGGCACCGGCGTGACCTCGTCGGTCGAGATCTTGATGCGGATGCGCCGGTTCCTGGTCAGCGAGAGCAGGTGGTAGACGACCTCGAATCGCTCCGACCGGTCGGGATAGTCGACCCCGGCGATCTCCATCAGCTGCTGATATTCAAGCCCTGGAGTGTCACGCAGCGCCTTCAGCACGTCGGCGATGCTTTCGCGGCGGACCGTGAGCGTTATCTCGCCGACGGCCTCTTTGACGTCCAGCAAGGCGTCGCCAATCGCGGCTCTGGCGGCGTCGATCACCCCCTCGTCGGAGGCGGTGCGGGGGACATGCAGGGCGACCATCAGCGCTCGATCGTCCCTTCGCGGCGGATCTTCCGCTGCAGCTGGAGGATCCCGTAGAGCAGGGCCTCCGCGGTCGGCGGGCAGCCGGGCACGTAAATGTCGACCGGAACGATCCGGTCGCAGCCGCGCACGACCGAATAGCTGTAGTGGTAATAGCCACCGCCGTTCGCGCAGCTGCCCATCGAGATGACGTAGCGCGGCTCGCTCATCTGGTCGTAAACCCGCCGGAGCGCCGCGGCCATCTTGTTGCAGAGCGTTCCGGCAACGATCATCACGTCCGACTGACGGGGTGAAGCGCGTGGAGCTACTCCAAATCTTTCAAGGTCATAGCGCGGCATGTTCACATGGATCATCTCGACCGCGCAGCAGGCCAGGCCGAAGGTCATCCACCACAGCGAACCGGTCCGGGCCCAGTTGAACAGGTCCTCGGTCGTGGTGACCATGAACCCCTTCTCGTCGAGGTTCCGGCGGACCTCCTCGAGGTGCTTCTTGTCGACGTCTCCCGGAACGAGGCCGGCAATGCGCGCGAGCTCTTCCTCGCTCGGCATCCGGTCTTCGTTGGGGCGGAGCATCACTCCCATTCGAGCGCTCCCTTCTTCCACGCATAGGCGAGGCCGAGGCCAAGCTCGACGAGGAAGATGATCATCGCGGTCCACCCGGTCCACTTGGTGAAGTCGAGGCTGACCGCCCAGGGGAAGAGGAAAGCGGCTTCCAGATCGAAGACGATGAAGAGGATCGCGACAAGGTAGAAGCGGACGTCGAACTCGGCGCGCGCGTCCTCGAAAGCGGGGAAGCCGCATTCATATTCGCTGAGCTTGGCCGGATCGGGCTTGTGAGTCCCGGTCAGCCGCGCGACCAGCATGGGCAGCACGACGAAGCCCGCGGAAAGGCCGAGGGCGATGATCAGGAACAGCAGGATCGGCAGGTAGCCTGCGGCGACGCTTGCCAAGGGGGACACTCCGGGTTCGAAACTTGGCGGCTCTCTAGGACAGCGAGTTGCGGGCCGCAACCATCTGGGGAGCTATCTCAACGCTCCCGCGACGAGCTTTTGCAGCTTGCTGTGGATGGCGGCGGAGCCGGCGACATATTCGCGCCGCTCGAAAGAGCGGTCCGACCCGCGATAATCGGTGACGAAGCCGCCCGCCTCCTTGACCAGCAGCACGCCGGCAGCCGCGTCCCGGGGATCGAGATCGTCTTCCCAGAAGCCGTCCATCCTGCCCGCGGCGACCCAGGCGAGGTCGAGTGCGGCGGAGCCGAACCGGCGCACTCCGGAGACCTGCGGACCGACCGCGGAATAGATCTTCGCCCAGCGAACAGGGTCGCTCCGCCCGCAGTGCGGGATTCCGGTGCCGATGATGCTGTCACTGAGCTCGCGGCGCGCCGACACCCGCAAGCGGGCGTCATGAAGCCATGCGCCCCTGCCCTTCTCCGCCCAGAAGCTCTCGTCGGTCAGCGGCTGGTAGACCAGCGCATGACTGATCTCGCTTCCACCGGCCTGCTTGCGCTCCTCCACCGCGATCGAGATCGAGAAATGCGGCACTCCGTGGAGGAAGTTGGTCGTCCCGTCGAGGGGATCGACGATCCAGCGCGGCTTGGCGGGGTTCCCCTCGATCTCGCCGCCTTCCTCGAGAAGCATGCCCCAGTCCGGACGCGCGTTCCTCAGTTCCTCGACGATCGTCTGCTCGGCTCGTTTGTCCGCCATGGAGACGAAGTCCGCCGGGCCCTTGCGGCTGACCTGGAGCTGCTCGACCTCGCCGAAGTCGCGCCTGAGGCGCGGCGCCGCTTTCCGCGCGGCGCGGGTCATGACGGTGATCAGGCCGGAATGGGCTACCATGACTTCCCCTCTCCTTTAGGGGAGGGGATCGAGGGGTGGGGCTGTGGAGACGTGCGCAACGTCCCCACCCCAACCCCTCCCCTGAAGGGGAGGGGAAGCGCCATCAATCCGCCCGCCTCACATATTCCCGGTTGTAGACGTCGACGACGATCCTGGTGCCCGCGGTGATGTGCGGCGGCACCAGCACCTTCACTCCATTGTCGAGCACCGCCGGCTTGTATGACGAGCTCGCGGTCTGGCCCTTCACCACGGCGTCGGCCTCGACGATCGTCGCTTCGACCTGCTGCGGAAGCTCCACCGAGACCGGCTTCTCATTGTACATGTCGAGCTTCACCTGCATCCCGTCCTGCAGGAACTCGGCGGCCTCGCCAAGCAGGTCCTCGGGCAGCGAGATCTGGTCGTAGGTGTCCGTGTCCATGAACACGAGCATGTCGCCGTCATGATAGAGGAACTGATAGTCCTTGGTGTCGAGCCGGACTCGCTCGACCGTCTCGGCGGAGCGGAAGCGGACGTTGGTCTTGCGGCCGTCGATGAGGTTCTTCATCTCGACCTGCATGTAGGCGCCGCCCTTGCCCGGCTGGGTGTGCTGGATCTTCACGGCGCGCCAGATGCCGCCCTCATATTCGATGATGTTGCCGGGA
>DASVXR010000156.1:0-2377 GCA_036392595.1 Sphingomicrobium sp. | reverse complement strand
GGAGGGGGAAGGGGTGGGTGGCGTCGAGCCGGCTCGATGCCGGCGAGAAAGCATCTTCATGGGCATCGAGCCCATTCAGATGACCCCCACCCCTAACCCCTCCCCTAAAGGAGAGGGGAACTAGGCAATCGGCCGTCGCGCGCGGAGAGCCTGGGCGAGCGTGCCTTCGTCGAGATAGTCGAGCTCACCTCCGACAGGAAGTCCGTGGGCCAACTGGCTGAGACGTATTGGAAATCCTTCGAGCCGCTCGGCCAGATAATGGGCCGTGGTCTGGCCCTCGAGCGTGGCGTTCATGGCGAGCACCACCTCGTCGATCCCGCCCTTCGACACGCGGCTGACGAGCTGGTCGATGGTGAGGTCCTCGGGGCGGACTCCCTCGAGGGCGGAAAGGCGGCCGCCGAGGACGTGATAGCGGCCGGGGAAGAGCCGCGAGCGATCGAGCGCCCACAGGTCGGCGACTTCTTCCACGACGCACAGCATCTTCTCGTCTCGCCTCGGGTCGCGGCAGATCGAGCATGGGTCGGACGTGTCGACATTGCCGCAGACGGAGCAGGTCGAGAGCCTGTCGGACACGTTCTGCAGGGCTGCGAGGAGCGGCTGCAGCGCCGTTTCGCGCTTCTTCATCAGGTGAAGCACGGCGCGCCTCGCCGACCGCGGGCCGAGGCCCGGCAGCCTGGCGAGCGCTTGGCTGAGCGCTTCGATCTCCTGTGACGCCATGGTGGGCATTCCTTGACCGCGCTTGAGCGAGCCCGCAAGTGCGGCCGCGATGCGCATCGTCTTCATGGGATCGCCGGAATTCGCGGTGCCGAGCCTTAATGCGCTGGTCGAGGCGGGGCATGACGTCGTGGCGGCTTATGCGCAGCCGCCGCGGCCGGCGGGTCGAGGCAAGGCGGAGCGCAGGACGGCGGTGCACGAGCGGGCGGAGGAGCTTGGGATCGAGGTGCGCACTCCCCGCACTCTGCGCGACGAGGAGGAGCAGGCGCGGTTCCGGGGGCTGGATGCGGACCTCGCCGTGGTGGCGGCTTACGGGCTGATCCTGCCGAAGCCGGTGCTCGAGGCGCCGAAGGCCGGCTGCATCAATGTCCATGCCTCGCTGCTTCCGCACTGGCGCGGCGCGGCTCCGATCCAGCGCGCCATCCTTGCCGGGGACGAAATCAGCGGGGTCACGCTGATGCGGATGGACGAGGGCCTCGACACGGGCCCGATGCTGGCGCGGCAGACGCTCGATATCCGTGGGAAGAATGCTGGGCAAGTCACGGAAGAAATGGCGAATATCGGTGCGCGGATGTTGGTCGAATGGCTCCAGGCGCCGACCCCGGCCGAGCCGCAGCCGATCGCCGGCGTCACCTACGCGCATAAGATCGACAAGGCGGAGACGCGGATCGACTGGGCAAAGCCGGCGAAGGAGATCGAGCGCCAGGTACTCGCCTTCGCACCCTCACCCGGCGCTTGGTTCGAGGCGAGCGGCGAGCGAATCAAGCTGCTGGAGGCCGCGTCCGGCGAGGGTTCCGGCAAGCCCGGCGAAGTGCTTGACGACGGGCTGACGATCGCCGCTGCTTCGGGCGCCATCCGGCCCTTGAAGGTGCAGCGCGCGGGCCGGGGCGCAATGGCTCCTGAAGAGCTGCTGCGCGGCTTTGCGGTGCCGAAAGGGACCGTCCTCACGTGACGCGCTGGCGGCTGACGATCGAATATGACGGCGGCCCGTTCATGGGCTGGCAGCGGCAGGATCATGGTCCTTCGGTCCAGCAGGCGTTGGAGGAAGCACTCCAGCGCATGACCGGCGAGCAGGCGGTCTTCACCGCCGCCGGGCGCACGGACGCGGGCGTGCACGCGCTCGCCATGAGCGCTCACGTCGATGTTACGAAAGAGCTCACGCCGCATCGGCTGCGCGAAGGCCTCAATGCGCTCGTGCGGCCGAATCCCATCTCCGTGCTCGAAGTCGAGCAGGTCGCGGACGACTGGCACGCCCGCTTTTCCTGCGTGGGGCGGCGGTACCTCTACCGGATCCTCAACCGGCGGGCGCCCCCTGCCCTCGATACCGGCAGGGTGTGGCATATTGCGGTGCCGCTCGACGTCGAGGCGATTGCCGAGGGCGCGGCTCACCTCATCGGACGTCATGACTTCACCACTTTCCGCTCGGCGCAGTGCCAGTCGGACAGCCCGGTGAAGACGCTCGACCGGCTGGAGGTCCACCGGGAGGGCGAGGAGATCCACATCGAGGCGGCTGCGCGCAGCTTCCTGCATCACCAGGTGCGGTCGATGGCCGGCTGCCTCGCGCTTGTCGGACGCGGGCAATGGCAGCCCGATGACATGCGCAAGGCGCTGGAGGGCCGCGACCGCGCCGCCCTCGGCCTCAACGCACCGCCGCACGGCCTTT
>DASVXR010000155.1:0-9684 GCA_036392595.1 Sphingomicrobium sp. | reverse complement strand
TTTTCTGGTGCGCAGGGCAGGGGGGCTTCGGCATCCAGACCGCGCCCGCGGCGGCGAGGCTCGCAGCCGCGGTTCTGCTCGACGAACAGCCTGACGCAATCGTCGCGCACATCGACCCGGCCATCTTCTCGCCGGCGCGCTTCAGCTGATCACAAGCGGTGGTGCGTGCGCTGGTTGTCGGCCTCGGCGCAGGCGAGCGCGTCGACTCGGTCGTTTTCGGGATGGCCGCTGTGGCCCTTCACCCAGTGCCATTCGATCCGGTGCGGCTCGCAGGCGTCGATCAGCTCCTGCCATAGCTCGGCATTCTTGACCGGCTTCCTGTCGGACGTGCGCCAGCCGTTCTGACGCCACTTGTGCACCCAGCGCGTGATCCCGTCGCGCACATATTGGCTGTCGGTGTGAAGCTGCACGCGGCAGGGCCTCTTCAGCGCTTCCAGGCCCTTGATCGCGGCCATCAACTCCATCCGGTTGTTGGTGGTCAGCGGCTCCCCGCCCGAGACCTCTCGCTCCTTGTCGCCGGTACGGAGAAGGGCGGCCCAGCCGCCGGGGCCCGGATTCCCGCGGCATGCGCCGTCCGTGAACATTTCCACCAGCGGGAGCTCGTTCACTTCAGGCAACGAGCTCGCGCGGGAGCTTGAAGACCATGCGCTCCGGCACGTGATCGTCTTCCGCCTCGATGACCTCGAACCGCTCGCCGAGCGCCTCGACCACTTCGCGGACCAGCACCTCGGGGGCGGATGCGCCGGCGGTAATCCCGACGGTGCCGGGCTGACCCAACCAATCCCAATCGATCTCGCTCGCCCTTTCGATCAGCCGCGCGGGCACCCCCATCCGCTCGGCGACCTCGGCAAGGCGGAGCGAGTTGCTGCTGTTCGGAGCGCCGATGACGAGGATCCGGTCGCACTCGGCGGCTATGGCCTTGACCGCGGCCTGGCGATTTGACGTCGCGTAGCAGATGTCCTCGCTCCGCGGCGCCTTGATCGCCGGGAAGCGGGCTTTTAGCGCTCCGACGATCGCCGCCGTGTCGTCAACCGAGAGCGTCGTCTGCGTGAGAAAGGCAAGGTTTGCCTCATCCGAAAGGTTGAGCTGCGCAACATCCTCGACCCTCTCGACGAGGGTGATCGAACCGGCGGGGACCTGCCCGAAAGTCCCAATCACCTCCGGGTGGCCCGCGTGGCCGATGAAGACGATATGGCGGCCTTCGGCGATCAGCCGCTCGGCCTGGCGGTGAACCTTGGAGACGAGCGGGCAGGTGGCGTCGACATAGGTCAGGCCGCGATCCTGCGCCGCGGCCGGGACGGACTTGGGAACTCCGTGAGCGGAGAAGACCACCGGCCGGTCGTCGGGCACTTCGTCGAGCTCGTCCACGAAGACCGCGCCCATTTTCTTGAGCCGCTCGACGACGAAGCGATTGTGGACGATCTCGTGCCGCACATAGACGGGCGCTCCGAACCGTTCGAGCGCGAGCTCGACGATCTGGATGGCCCGATCCACGCCGGCGCAAAAGCCGCGCGGAGCCGCTATCAAGACTTTGAGGGGAGGGCGGTTCAGCATTCGGACAGGGATGTAAGCCTTCGCTTGCAGCCTTAGAAGGGCCTTCCTATGAACGCGGCTCCAAAGCTTACGCTTGTTTCCAAGGGACCTCATCCACCCATGAAGCTTCGCCTCGCCGCACTGCTTGCCGTTACGCTGCTCAGCGCCTGCCGCCACGCGGGCGACGTCACTGCCGACAACGGAGGCGGCGTCTATGCGGTCCGGAGCGCATGCCCGATTCCCGGCGTGCCCGCGGCGACCGGCGACATCACTTTGTTCAACCCGCCGACCAGCACCGATTCACGCGCGATCGACGTCACCGCCTCGATCAGCGACCTTCGGGCGACCTGCAGTGACGCCGGCAATGACGTCGTTTCGACGGCGACCTTCACGATCACGGCACTGCGCCGCGATGCCGGGCCGGCGCGCCAGGTCGTTCTGCCCTATTTCAACGTCGCTCTGCAGGGCGGCGGGCGGATTGCGGCGAAGAGCCTTGGACAGGCGGTTCTCAATTTCCCCGCTGGCGGCCTCCATGCCTTCGCGCAGGTGCAGGGCACGGTCCGCGTGAATCGGGGCGCGGCGACCCTCCCGGCAGACGTCCGCAAGATCATCACTCGCGAGCGCAAGGCCGGCGACCCGGAAGCGGCGGTCGACCCGCTCAGCGATCCTGGCGTCCGAGCAGCGGTTCAGAAGGCGACGTTCGAGCATCTCGTCGGCTTCCAGCTGACGCAGGACCAGCTGAAATATAACGCAACCCGTTAGGACTTCACCGAAAGCTTCGTTGACTCGGCAATTGCGGCTCGCCAAGGCGTGCCGGTCGCCGGGAGCCTGGCTTCCGGAATGGCCGCGCGGGAGAGCTCGTCCGAAAGGACGGCGCCGAAGGAGCAACCGCCCCCGGAATCTCTCAGGCACCAAGGACCGCGCGCGCCTGACAGTCTGGAAAGTGCCCCGCCAGGGGCCGCCGAAGGGGCAAAGCTCTCAGGCGCTAGAGACAGACGGGGGCGGCAGCCGAAGCTCTCGCCAGAGCCTTGGCCGTCGCACCCTATGCCGGAGCGCGTGTGATGAGCAGGGAAGTCCACAACGGCCCAACCGACGAGACCCAGGCCCGGGGAACGCCCTACAGCGGCGACCCCCAGGGCGGCGCGGGCGTGTCGCAGCAGCAGCTCGAGAAGCTCCCGCTCGACAGCTGGCACCGTGAGAAGGGCGGGCGAATGGTCCCGTTCGCCGGCTATGAGATGCCGGTCCAGTACGAGGGGATCATCGCCGAGCATAACTGGACCCGAACCAACGCCGGCCTGTTCGACGTCAGCCACATGGGCCAGCTGTTCATCGCCGGGCGCGACACCGACAAGGCGCTCGAGAAGCTGCTCCCCGGCGATTTCCAGTTCGCCGCCGACATGAAGCCCAAATATTCGCTTCTGCTCGACGAGGACGGTGGGATCATCGACGACCTGATGGCGACCCGCCGCGGCGACGATTTTTACGTGGTTGTCAACGGCGCGACCAAGCACGGCGACATCCAGTATCTGAGCAGCCGCCTCCCGGAGGTCGTGATCGACCATATGAGGGAGCAGGCGTTGCTGGCGCTGCAGGGGCCGCGCGCCGCCGAGGTGCTGGAGACGGTCGTTCCGGGCGTGAGCGAGCTGAGCTTCATGCAGGCCGCGCCCTTCCAGTGGAACGGGCAGCCGCTGTGGATCAGCCGCTCCGGCTACACCGGCGAGGACGGCTTCGAGATTTCGGTCCGCTCGAGCGCCGCCGCCGAGCTCGCCGATGCGATCACCGCGCACGAAGCGGTGAAGCCGATCGGCCTCGGCGCGCGCGATTCGCTGCGGCTCGAAGCGGGCCTGCCGCTCTATGGCCACGACCTCGACCACAATGTGACGCCGGTGATGGCGGGCCTGACCTTCGCGATCAACAAGCGCCGCCGCGCCGAGGGCGGCTTCGCGGGTTCCGACCGGATCCTCGCCGAGCTCACCAACGGAGCGCCGCAGCTCCGCGTCGGATTCGAGATCGACGGCCGCCAACCCGTGCGCGAAGGCGCTCTAGTCCTCGACGATGAAGGGAATGAAGTCGGCCGGATCACCAGCGGCGGCTTCTCGCCGACGCTCCAGCGCCCCATCGCCATGGGCTATGTCGCGACTGCGCTCTCCGAGGTCGGAACCGCGTTGAAGCTCGAGCAGCGCGGCAAGCTGTTCGATGCGCGAATCGCCGCAATGCCGTTCGTCCCCCACCGCTACCACCGCAAGGGAGCCGCCTGATGAGCCTCTATTTCACCAAGGAGCATGAATGGATCCGCGTGGACGGGGACACCGCGACCGTCGGGGTCTCCAACCATGCGCAGGAGCAGCTCGGCGACATCGTCTTCGTCGAAGTCCCGGAGGGCGGCCGGCGCCTCAACAAGGGCCAGGAAGCCGCGGTCGTCGAATCGGTGAAGGCCGCGTCGGACGTCTATTCGCCGGTTTCCGGCGAGGTCACGGAAAGCAACCAGGCGATCGTCGACGACCCAAGCCTGGTGAACAGCGATCCGGAGGGCGCAGGCTGGTTCTTTAAGCTGAAGCTCGACAACCAGGGCGAGCTCGACGGCCTGATGGACGAAGCCGCCTATCGCGACTGGTGCAAGACGCTTTGAACGCTGGCGTTGCCTCGACCAGCAAGTGGGACGCGGGCGATTATGCCCGCGTCGGTGCGTTCGTGGCCGAGCTGGGCGAGGCCGCGCTCGACCTGCTCGATCCCCAGCCGGGCGAGCGGATCCTCGACGTCGGCTGCGGCGAGGGGAGCCTGACCAAGAAGATCATCGAGCGCGGCGCAACGGTTCTGGGCATCGACAATTCGCCCCAGATGATCGCCGCGGCGCGGGCCAACGGCATCGATGCCGTCCAGCTTCCCGCTGAGGACATGCAGTTCTTCGCCCAGTTCGACGCCGCCTTCTCCAACGCGACACTCCACTGGGTGCTTCAGAAGGAGCAGGCGGCGCGAGCGATCTTCCGCGCGCTGAAGCCCGGCGGCCGCTTCGCTGGCGAAATGGGCGGCGAGGGCAATTTGAAGAATCTGCGCGAGGCGCTGGACGAGGAGCTGATCATCCGCGGCTATGTCCCGCCGGTCGAAGCAAGCAACTGGTATGCGTCTCCGGAAGAATTTGCCGCCGTCTATGAGGCGGCTGGGTTCGAGCAGATCGACGCCCGCCTGATCGAGCGGCCAACGCCGATCGAGCATGGCGTCGCCGCCTGGGTCACCACCTTCCGCCGCGGCTGGCTCGACCGGGCCGAGGTTCCAGACGCCGAACGCGCCGAGATCGCGGCCGCCGTGGCCGACCGCGTCGGCTCCAACATCGCCGATTATGTCCGACTTCGCTTCATCATGAGGAAGCCCAACTGATGCGTTATTTGCCGCTGAGCGACGCCGACCGCAGCGAAATGCTGCAAGTCATCGGCGCAAGCTCGATCGACGAATTGTTCGGGGATGTCCCCGAGGAACTGCGGCTGAAGGGGCCGATCGAGGGGCTTCCGCTCCACGCCTCCGAAATGGCGGTTGAGCGGCACATGACGGCCCTCTCGCGCAAGAACATGGTGGCCGGCGACGGGCCCTTCTTTCTCGGCTGCGGCGCCTACAAGCACCACATCCCGGCGAGCGTCGACCATATCATCCAGCGCGGCGAGTTCCTGACCAGCTACACGCCCTACCAGCCGGAAATCGCCCAGGGCACGCTGCAGATGATGTTCGAGTTCCAGACGCAGGTCGCGCGCCTGTTCGGCTGCGAGGTGGCGAACGCCTCGATGTACGACGGTTCGACGGCAATGTGGGAAGCGATCGTCATGGCCCACCGGATCACGCGGCGGGGAAAGACGATCATCTCGTCGGGCGTGCACCCGCACTACGTCAGCGTCGCGAAGACTATGGCGAAGTTCACGGAGGACCAGCTCCAGACCTCGCTTCCGGAGCTGAGCGGCGAGACCGACGCCGAGCGGCTGATCGCCGCCATCGACGCCGAGACCAGCGCGGTCGTCGTGCAATATCCCGATATCCTCGGACGAATCACCGACCTCGCTCCAATCGCCGAGGCGGCTCATGCTGCCGGGGCGCTGCTCATCGCCGTGGTCACGGAGCCGGTCGCTCTCGGCCTGATCCGTTCGCCCGGCGAAATGGGCGCCGACATCGTGGTGGGTGAGGGGCAGAGCATCGGCGTCGGCCTGCAGTTCGGCGGGCCTTACGTCGGGCTCTTCGCTTGCCGCGAGAAGCATGTGCGGCAGATGCCTGGCCGCCTCGCCGGAGAAACGGTCGACGCCGAAGGCAAGCGGGGCTTTGTGCTCACGCTGTCGACCCGCGAGCAGCATATCCGCCGCGAGAAGGCGACTTCCAACATCTGCACCAGCTCGGTGCTCTGCGCTCTCGCCTTCACGGCGCACCTTACTCTCCTCGGCGAGAAAGGCCTTCGGCAGCTCGCTTCATTGAATCACGCGCGCGCGTGCGAGGCGGCGGATCGGCTTGAAGCGATCCCCGGTGTCGAACTGGTCAACCACAGCTTCTTCAACGAATTCACGCTGAAGCTGCCCGTCGAGGCTCGGCCCGCGGTGCACGCGATGGTGGAAAAGGGAGTACTCGGCGGCGTGTCGCTCGGCCGGCTCTACCCCGACGTAGAGGCGCTGCAGAACGGCCTGGTGGTCGCGGTCACTGAAACTGCGACGGACGAGGATATCGCCGCCCTGGAAGCCGCGCTGAAGGAGGTGGTCCAATGACCGTCAATCCTTCGGGCTGGCGGCCTTCTGCGCCGGCGAACGAGCAGGGTGAAGCGCAGACCGTAACCGGCAACCGCGCACTGATGCTCGAAGAGCCTCTGCTGTTCGAGATCGGCTCGACGGAGCAGACGGGGGTCGATTTCGATGAATTCCTCCCCGGAACGGGGAGGGGGGCCAGCGTAGCTGGTGGAGGGGGCCCCTCGCCCGAGCGGCGGGAAGGTGGGCCCCCTCCGTCAGGCCTGCGGCCTGCCACCTCCCCGTCCCGGGGAGGATCGAGGCTCGCCGGTCTCGAGCGTTCCCGTCCCATTGGCCTACCTGGGCTCAGCGAGCCGGAAGCCGTGCGCCACTACACGCGCCTTTCTCGCCAGAATTACGCCATCGATCTGGGTCTCTTTCCGCTGGGATCGTGCACGATGAAGCACAACCCGCGCCTCAACGAGAAGGTCGCGCGGCTTCCGGGCTTCGCCGACGTCCACCCGCTGCAGCCGCAGGAGACGGTGCAGGGCGCGCTACAGGTCATCAACGAGCTCGCGTTCTGGCTGCTCGATCTCACCGGGATGTACAGCGTCGCGATGAGCCCCAAGGCCGGAGCCCACGGCGAGCTCTGCGGCCTGCTCTGCATCCGCGCCGCGCTCGAAGCTCGGGGCGACAAGCGCGAGGTCGTTTTGGTCCCGGAGAGCGCCCACGGAACGAACCCCGCGACGGCGGCCTTCGCCGGCTATCGTGTCGAGAATATCCCGGCGAACACGGCGGGACGCGTCGACCTGGATGCGCTGAAGGCGCGGCTCGGCCCGGACGTCGCAGCGGTGATGATCACCAATCCCAACACTTGCGGGCTCTTCGAGCCGGAAATGAAGGCGATCAGCGATGCCGTTCATTCGGCGGGCGCCTTCGTCTATTGCGACGGCGCCAACTTCAACGCGATCGTCGGCAAGGTGCGCCCCGGCGACCTGGGCATCGACGCGATGCACATCAACCTCCACAAGACCTTTTCCACGCCACACGGCGGGGGAGGCCCCGGGTCCGGCCCGGTCGTACTGTCCCAGGCTCTGGCTCCTTACGGTCCGCTGCCCTTCGCCGCGAAATATCCGGATGGCAGCTACAAGATCGTCGAGGAAGAGACTGCGGGCGAAGAGCATCCGAATGCGTTCGGCCGGATGGTCGCCTTCCACGGCCAGATGGGCATGTTCACCCGGGCGCTTGCCTACATCCTGAGCCATGGGGCCGACGGTCTGAAACAGGTCGCCGAGGATTCGGTGCTGAACGCAAACTACATCCTGCGCAGCTTGGAGGACGTACTCGACGCGCCGTTCGCGAAGAGCGGGCCGTGCATGCACGAGGCGATCTTCTCCGACAAAGGTTTCGCGGGGGGTCTCAGCACCCTCGATCTCGCCAAGGCGCTGATCGACGAGGGCTTCCACCCGATGACCATGTATTTCCCGCTGGTCGTGCACGGCGCCATGCTGGTCGAGCCTACGGAGACGGAATCGAAGGCGAGCCTTGAGCAGTTCATCATGGCGGTGCGCTCCATCGCAGACCGGGCAAAGGCGGGTGATCAGAGCCTGAAGGCCGCTCCGGTCCATGCTCCCCGGCGCAGGCTCGACGAGACGCTGGCGGCAAGGAAGCCGGTGTTGACCTACCGCGAGCCCGAACCCGCCCAGGCGGCGGAGTGACGGACGAGCGGCGCTTTTACGAAGCTCCGACCGCCGGGCAGCGCCGGTCGGCTCCTGCGGCGCTCAGGAACCGCGAGCCGATCGCCGAGGTGCTGGCAGACTGGTTGCCGAACCGCGGACTCGTGCTCGAGGTCGCGAGCGGCACCGGCGAGCATGCCGTATATTTTGCTCAACGCTTCCCGCATCTCGAATGGCAGCCGAGCGACGTGCATCCCGACGCGCTCGCCTCGATCGCGGCATGGCGGGAGGAGGCGGGTCTGCCGAACCTGCACCCGCCGCTGGTGCTTGATGCGGCCGCACCCGATTGGCCGGTCGGCAAGGCAGACGCTTTGCTCAGCATCAACATGGTGCATATCAGCCCCTGGGCCTCGGCTCTCGGCCTGACCGCCGGCGCGGCGCGTCTGCTTCCGCCAGGCGGGCCGCTGATTCTCTATGGCCCATGGCTCAAAGACGACATTGAGACGGTGGAGAGCAACATCGAATTCGACCGCGACCTTCGAAGCCGCGATCCGAAATGGGGCTTGCGGCGCGTCGAGGATTTCGCGGCTGCCGCCGATGAGCGAGGGCTCAGGCTCTGTGAGACTCGAGCCATGCCGGCCAACAATCTGATGCTTCTTCTGCGGCGGTCCTAGCCGGCAGCGCGGCCGAGGTCCCGGTCCTGTTGCTGCTGCAACCAGCCGACCAGCGTCGGCAGGGGGAGCGGCCGGTTGAAGGTGATTCCGTAGGATTCCTGGTCTTTCCAGCGGATCGTGCCCGGCGTCGGCGACAGGCCCGTCAGGGTGACGATCACCTCGGCGCCGACCGGCAGCTCCTTTCGGCAGTGGATCTTCACTCCGCCCTGGGAAACGTCGGCCACCTTGGTGCGATGGACGATCGCTCCCTCGCGGACCCAGGCGGTGCAGCTCACGCCGATTCGCGGCATTCGCGGCCGGGGCTCTTCAAGCGACGTCGAAATGAGGCTGAGCACGTCGATCGGAGTCTCGAAGGCGAGGCCGACATTTTCGTCCTTCGCCCACTTGGCAATGGCAGTGACCGGTTCGCCCTGCTTTAGCTCGATCGTGACGCGAGTGCCCGGATCGATCCTGGAATAGGCCCGGATCATCATCCCTCCCGCCGAGATGTTCCGGATCAGGCATAGCTCGCGCCGGTCGCCGATCATGAGCGATCCGACGCGCAGCAAGGTCAAATGCCGCTCCCCGCCCACGCGTTCGTCCGGCTTCGGCGTGGCGCCGTGGAGCGAGTAGATTGTCGTTTCGACCGGTCGTTCGTCCAACGCAATACTCCGCCCGCAGGAAAGGGCATGACTGATCCAGGCGATCGGAGCATCATCGCGCCGACCACTTCGCAAGGCGATTAGTGAAAATGGCTTACCAGTTGGTTGCCACCGCGGGAGAATCGTCCAAATCCGATGGTTTGATAGTCAGGCGCGGCAAGCGTAAAGCTCGCCGCGAGGAGACGCGCATGCTTCGACCTTTGCTGACGTTTGCACTCTCGGCGCTGGCGGGCGGAAGCGCTCTTCTCGCGCAGCCTGTCCCGACCGAGCAGGCCCCGGCCAACGGCCAGGTGGACAAGACCACCCAAACCGAGGACGTGCGCTTCCGGAACGACGGCTACGACCGGATGACCGTCGCCGTTCATTTGTCCGGCACCGGCCCTTATCGCTTCCTGGTCGATACCGGTGCCGACCGCACCGCCATCTCGCGCGAGCTTGCGACGAAGCTCAAGCTGGCGAGCGGAGAGAAAGC
>DASVXR010000154.1:0-4901 GCA_036392595.1 Sphingomicrobium sp. | reverse complement strand
ACCCGAGCGAGCTGGGCTTCGGCAACGCTGACCGGTTTCAGGCCGACGGACCGATTGATCGCCATTCCATCCCCTCGTCTGACGCGGCTAGCGAAAGCCTTACCAAGCCGGTCGTAACGCAAGGGCGTAAAGAGGAGGTTTATGCGACCGTAAGCTTTCGGGAACCGAGTTTAATCAGTCGTCCCGGTAAGCGAGCTCGTAATTGCCCCACCGGCGGCCCTTGATCCACAGCGGAACGAAGACGTTTTTCACCGGGATGAACTTGTCGCCAAGCTCCATCCGGTAGGTGGCGAGCGTCGCCGGCCTCTCGCTGGCGAGCGCCGCGCGCGTCGTGTCGTCGATCAGGATTCGCTTGTTCCGGCAGTGGGCGTCGTTCCAGACGGGGTCCGGGCCCTGCGGATGGCTGCGCTCGCTAAGGTGCGTCGGCAGATAGCCGTTCATGTCGCCGATCGCCGAGCCGATGATGCGCGCGTCGCTGGCCTTCACCTGGTCCAGGATGGGCCGCACGTGCTTGTCGGCCGCCTCGTTGAAGCGGACGGTGTACTGGACGGGGTTCGAGCCCTCGATCACCTTGTAATCACGGTCGAAAACGTCCTCGAGGCTCACCTGGCCCTCGTCGATCGCACGCTCGACCGCTGCTTTGATACGGCGACAGGCCTCCTGGGCGGTCAGGATGAAGGGCGTGTCGTCGATCTCGGCGCCCGAATTGGCGAGCGTGTCGAGCATGGAATTGGACAGTTGCTCCAGGTGCGCGAGACGCTTCTCCGCCGTCAGCAGCTCGGTGCCGTTGTCGCGGGCGTCGCCTGCGAAGTCGGTGAGCCCGGCTTTGACGCGGTCTACGCTGGTCTGGATCATGCTGGTCGAGTGGGCGATGCCTTCGGTCTGGCGGTCGACCATGCCGACGAGCTCGCTCACTTCGCGCACCGTGTCATTGATGACCGAGAAGCCCGACTGCGCAGCGCGGCTGCGTTCGACGCCTGTCTTGATCTCGGCGGTAACCGCGCCTGCCTCGCGGGTCAGCTCGCCGATGGTCGAAGCGATCTGGCTAGTGGCGGATCGGGTGTCGTGGGCGAGCTTCTTCACCTCGGCGGCAACGACGGCGAAGCTGCGGCCGGCATCGCCGGCGCGGGCAGCCTCGATGGTTGCGTTCAAAGCGAGCATGTTCGTCTTGCGAGCGATCGTTTCAATCGTCGAGGAGACGGTTTGGACCTGGTTCATCGCGGTGGCGAATCCGGCCATGCGCTCGCCGAGCTGGACGACCAGCTCGGTCAAGCCCTTGAAGCCTTCGATCGTGCTGTCGATCGCTTCGCGGCCGGCCTCGAGCTTGGTTCTTGCCTGCTCCGAAAGGAGCCGAGCCTCATCCGTGGAGTCCGAGACGCGGGCCTGGTCGGCAAGGAGACGGGTGGTGACTTCTTCCAGCTGGTCGAGCACCTTGAGATGCTCGCCGATGCGCTCCGAAACGCCCTTCACATAGCCGGCGACGTCGCTGCACTCCATCGACAACAAGCCGCAATCACGCGCGACCGCTCGGATCGCATTCTCCGTGACTTCCTCGATCCCTTGAGTGGCCATTGACCGCCCGCTCCCACGCATAACGTGAGAGCCGGGATAGCCACGAACCTCCTACTTCTTGGTTAACCACGCCGCTGCGGCGGCTCAGTAGAGCAGGAAAGGCTTGCGCTGCTCCTCCCAGGCCCGCTCATCGGGAATGGTCAGGGCGTCGAGGTCGGAGGGCTTCGCGCTGGAGTCATCGACCCAGTCGCGGAGGAGCGGCGAGCCGTTGATCACGTCGATCGCGAGCTTGTCGAAGACATATTCGTACGGAAAATCGCGCCAGAGCTCGTAGTCGGGATAAAGCCGCCGGACAGCCTTGAAGCCGAGAGCCTGCAGCCGCCAGGGCTTGAACGCCTCATGGTCGTAGAAGGGCCCTTCGGCGTGAATGAAGACACCCCGGCACATTTCCCCGACATGCTTGTGAAAGGTGGGCTGGAAGGTCACGTCGCGGAGCTTGCAGCCGGCGAGCCATTCGGGCGCGAGTTGGTCCATCTCGGCCATTATCTTGGAGGGCTCGAGATCGGGCGCGCCGAACAGCTCCAGGGGCCGCGTGGTCCCCCTGCCCTCGCTCAGCGTCGTGCCTTCCAGCATCACGGTGCCGGCATAAGCGCGGGCCATGTTGAGATTCGCGGCATTGGGGCTGGGATTGATCCAGATGCGTTCGGGCGGCCAGCCAAACCCCGGCGCGTCGCCGGGCTTCCAGCCCTCCATCTCGATCACGCGGTAATCGACGTCGAGATTGAAGTGCTCGACGAACCATTTGCCGAGCTCGCCGAGTGTCAAGCCGTGACGCATCGGCAGCGGACCTGCCCCGACGAAGCTTTCCCAGCCAGGGCGCAGCGTGAGACCCTCAATCGGGCGGCCGGCCGGGTTCGGCCGGTCGAGCACCCAGACGCTCTTGCCGTGCTCGGCCGCGGCTTCGAGGACATAGAGCAGCGTAGTGATGAAGGTGTAGATCCGGCACCCGACGTCCTGCAGGTCGATCAGGATCGTGTCGAAAGTGCCCATCGACTGTCCGGTCGGGCGCCGCACCTCGCCGTAAAGGCTGAAGACGGGAATCTGGTGGACCGGGTCGGTGAAGTCGTCCGATTCGACCATATTGTCCTGCTTGTCGCCGCGAAGGCCGTGCTGCGGGCCGAAGGCGGCGGTGAGCTTCACGCCCGCGGCCGCAAGCGCGTCGAGGCTGTGCGTGAGGTCGCGAGTGACCGATGCCGGGTGCGCCAGGAGCGCGACGCGCTTGCCTTCCAACGGGCGACGAAGCTCGGGCTCGGCGAGCAGCCGGTCGATTCCGAAAAGGGTCATGGCCGCTGCTTAGGGAAGGTGCGCGGTGAAGCAAGCGGCGTCGTGGAAGTCGGGCTTCTCGCTACCTTCCGGGTGCGCGAGGGCCCAATAGGACTTGGTGCCGTCCTTTTCCTCGAGGATCGCCGAGAGGCCCAGCTCCCATTTCTGCTCGGCATCCACCGCGATCGTCGCTCCGAGAGCCCACCAGGTGAAATTGTCCTCCATCCGGACGTAAGGCGCCGCTTCAATGTCGGCGTCGGTCTTGCCCTCCCGGTGGCTCGCGAAGTCGAAGGCGTTCCACTCCCCGGACGGCGCGAAATTCCACTCACGATAGCTCTCCTGCCCGGCGACCCGGAGGAAGGCTTCGAAGCATGTGGTTTCCCACAGCTCATCGGCTCGCGCCGCTTCGGTGGGCACGGGGATTGTGAACCGGTCAGCCGGCGCGCCGACTCCGAACCAGATATTGGTGGTCGCCGTGCTCCCAAGCGCTCCGGCGTGATCAACATTGGCCCAGACCTTGAGCTCGGGATCTGAGGGCGGTGTGGCCGGGTGCGGCATGAGGTTGAGCTGCATCGCTCCAATAGTAGCAGCCCGACGAGCATGACGCTAAGCGAGCTTCGATGACGACCTACGGCTCTTCCCTCATGCGCCTGCTCGACGAGCGCGGCTACATCCACCAGGTGACCGATGCCGCGGCGCTGGACGCGCTCGCGCAACGCCAGGTCGTGCCCGGCTATATCGGCTTCGACGCAACGGCCCCGAGCCTGCACGTCGGGAATCTGGTCTCCATCATGCTGCTCCGGCGCATGCAGCAGGCGGGTCACAAGCCGATCGTGCTGATGGGCGGCGGCACGACGAAGGTCGGCGACCCCTCGGGCAAGGACGAAAGCCGCAAGCTACTCACGCACGAGGAGATCGACGCGAACATTGCCTCGATCCGTCGCGTCTTTTCGCGCTTCCTGACCTTCGGCGACGGCCCGACGGACGCGATCATGGTGAACAATGCCGAATGGCTCGACGGCCTTCAGTATATCGATTTCCTGCGCGAGGTCGGCCGGCATTTCACGATCAATCGCATGCTGACCTTCGAGAGCGTGAAGCTGCGCCTCGACCGCGAGCAGCCGATGACCTTCCTCGAATTCAACTACATGATCCTCCAGGCTTACGACTTCCTGGAGCTGTCACGGCTCGCCGGATGCCGGCTGCAGATGGGCGGGTCCGACCAGTGGGGGAATATCGTCAACGGGATCGAGCTCGCGCGCCGCATCGACGGGACGGAGCTCTACGGGGTCACCACGCCGCTGATCACGACCGCCGACGGCGCGAAGATGGGCAAGACCGCCTCGGGCGCAGTCTGGCTCGATGAGAAAATGCTTAGCTCCTACGACTACTGGCAATTCTGGCGGAACACGGCGGACGCTGACGTAGGCAAGTTCCTGCGGCTGTTCACCGACCTCCCGCTCGAGGAGATCGAGGCGCTGGAGAAGTTGCCCGGCGCGGAAATCAACCAGGCGAAAGTCGTCCTCGCTACCGAAGCGACGGCGATGCTTCACGGAATGGATGCGGCGACCGCTGCCGAGCACACAGCCCGTGAGACGTTCGAAAAAGGCGGCGCCGGCGAGGACCTCCCGACGCTATCGGTGGGCGATGGCATGAACATCGCCCACGCGCTGACGGCGCTGCGCTTCACTCCGTCGAACAAGGAAGCGAAGCGCAAAATCGCCGAAGGGGCGGTACGGCTAGACGAGGTGACCGTGAATGACCCGAGCCTGATCGTGACTGCCGGCGACGAACCTGTGAAGCTCAGCCTTGGCCGCAAGAAGCACGGGCTGTTGATTCGCTAGCGCTCGACGATCGTCGCAAGTCGATCGAGGTCCTTCGCTACGGCTCGCTTTATGAACCATGCGGTGATGGCGCGGCTTGGGCCGGTGTTGCGGATCGACACCTTTGAACCGCCTCCTTCAGGCTCGATCCTGTACGTTACATCGCCGCCATTCATCGGCCCCCCGATGAAGTTCATGCGAAGCAGGCGATTGGGCTCGAACTCGACGACCTGCGTGGCCCAG
>DASVXR010000153.1:0-5478 GCA_036392595.1 Sphingomicrobium sp. | reverse complement strand
CGCGCGACGACCGAATCGTCGACGATCATCAGGCGGATCCGGCCTCCTTTAGGCTGCGGAGGCCCTTGGCGGTCCCGCGTTGTGGCGAGCGCCCGCTCCATGCCGGGCCTCAGGCGACGCCGACGAGCTGCAGCTTGATGTGAAGCGTCTCTCTGTCGAAGGGCTTCATCACATATTCGTCCGCACCAGCCTCGAGCGCCGCGCGGATGTGCGCCATGTCATTCTCGGTGGTGCAGAACACGACCTTGGGCTGGTCGCTGTGCCCGCGCTGCCGGAGCAGCTTCAGGAACTCCATCCCGCTCATCACCGGCATGTTCCAGTCGAGCAGGACGACGTCGGGCATCTTGGCCTCGCAGCGGCTCAGGGCTTCCTGTCCGTCGCCCGCCTCTTCGACCTCGAACTCGAGGGTTTCGAGGATGTGCCGCGCGACTTTGCGGATCACCTTGGAGTCATCGACGATCAAGCAACTTTTCATGCTCGGGTTTCCCGCTTCGCTGTTGAGCCGGTGTTTAGTCGGAAAGTGGTAACGAAGACCTTAAGCTGCAGCCTTGGCTTCGGAGCCCGCGATCAGCGCCGCGACATCGACCAGGAGCAAGGGGCCAGCCTCTGTCTCCACCATCCCGAGCGACGCCCGCTCCCAACCTTCGCCCATTGCAGCGCGCACGGGAACGGGGTCGGACTGAGCCTCAATGACGTCTTCGACCATATCGACGATGAGCGCATAATGATGGCCCTCAAGCTCAACGACGGCCGCTTCGCGGATTCCGTCCGAGCAATCGGTCGCCCCGAGCTCCAGGGAGCGCATGCAGTCGATCACCGTCAGCACCCGGCTGCGCAGCGCCGAGAGGCCCGCGACATGCGGCGCGGCGCGCGGCACCGGGATGAGCGTGTCCAGCTCGACCACGGACTCCACGGCCGCCGATGGCAACGCGACCCGTTCGCCGGCGATCGTCACGACCAGCAGAAGCTCGTTCATTTGCCCCCTCCTGCGGCAGATTTCAGCGCCATCAGCAGCCCTGCCCGATCGTAACGGTAGATGCTGTCGTCCTTCCTGTTCTTCGCTTCGGGCTCGGTCCTGAGCCAGATCGTGCGCCTGGCCGCCTCCTCGGCGACGCTCGCGCCCTGGGCGGCGATGACCAGGTCGGCCTCGACCTCCTCGTCATCATCGACGACACGGTAGCCCGCGGCTTCGACGATCGGCCGGAGCATGTTCTGCATCCAGGGATCGTCGCTCGGCAGGCGGCAGATCAGGGGCTCGCTCGGGCGGGCCGAAGCGCTGACGTGGTTGGCGAACAGCCAATGGGCGTCGATCAGCTCCGCTGGCTCGCCGTTGACGAGCGACACCCCGCTGACTTCGCCTTCCTGGTCGGCGTGGATCACGTCATGCTCGATGGCGGCGAAGTCGATCACCTCGCCAAAGGCGTAGCCCATCTCGTGCGCGCCATCGTTGAGGCGGAACAGGCGCACCTTGTCTTTGCCGATCTGATCAAGTGTCGCGCCCGCGAGCGGTAGGATCGCTTCACCAAGCTGCACCCGCAACTGGCCCGCCGCCTCCGTGATTGCGCCCGGCTCGACTTCCTCGATGCGGTCCACCACCGCGAGGCGAAGCGCACGGCGGCCGCCGTCGACGCCGCGGAAGAGCAACACCGGCGTCGCGGTCGCGGCCGCCTTGGCCGGTCCTTCGGCGATTCGCGCGGTGCGCTCCTGCGCCTCGAGCTTCACTCCACCGACCTGGGCAAGGCCCGCAGGATCGAACAGCAGAATGGGACTCCCGTCATCCGCCAGCGTCGTTCCGGCATAGAGGCCCGTGTTCATCACCGCCGGAGCCGCGGGCTTCACCACCAGCTCCTCGTGATCGTGGATTTTGTCCACTGCAAGAGCATAGACGTCGCCGCCCGCGGGCCGAAGCACGATGAGCGTGCGGTCCTTCTCCTCTACGATGCTTTCGACGCCGAGGATGTCGGCCAGCGAGACTTCCGGAACGCGCCGGCCGCGGATGGTCGCGACGCCCGCGCCGCCGATATGCTCCAGCGTCACGGATTCCCCAGTCGCTCGGACGATCTCCTCGATCGCCGAGCGCGGAATGGCGAAATTCTGGCCGGCGACGGAGACGGTCAGCGCCGGAATGATGGTCAGGGTGAGCGGCACCCGGAGGGTCATTCGAGTGCCCTCGCCGACCTTGCTGTCGACCTCGACGATTCCGCCGATGCGCTCAACGTTGGACCGGACGACGTCCATTCCGACGCCTCGGCCCGAAATGGCCGTCACTTCCTTCGCCGTCGAAAGGCCCGCCTCGAAGATCAACGCAAGCTGCTCGCTCTTCGACAGCTTCGACGCGGCATCCTTCTCGATCACGCCGCTCGCGACAGCCTTTTCGACCAGCTTCTTGCCATCGATCCCGCGCCCGTCGTCCTGGATGTCGATCAGGATCTGGTTACCGGACTGCCGCGCCGACACGGACAGGATCCCGATCTCGCGTTTGTGAGCTTTCAGCCGCTCGGCCGGAGTCTCGATGCCGTGGTCCACCGCGTTGCGGATGATGTGGGTCAAGGGATCGCGGATCATTTCGATCATCTCGCGATCGAGCTCGACGTCGCCGCCCTCGATATCCACGAGAACCTGCTTCCCGAGTTCCGCCGAGAGGTCGCGGACCATGCGCGGCAGCGCCACGAAGAGATTCTCGATCCGTTGCATGCGCGTGCGGGTGATCGCATCGCGCATCTCGGCGATGATGGAGGACAGGCGTTCGAACGCTCCGTCTATCGGAACATCAGTCGTGGACTCACGCAGGCGCCGCGCAAGCTCGTTGCGAGCCAGTACCATGTCGGAGACGGTGCTCATCACCCGGTCCAGAAGCTCGACCGAAAGCCGGATGGTCCTCGGCGCGGCCGACGCCTTGCCCGCGACCTCGGTGACGGCCGCTGTCGCAGCGGGAGCGGCATTATCCGCGTTCGGCGCCAGGGCTTCGATCAGCGCAGTATCGTCGCCGGCCGGCATCTCCTCGCCGGCATCGATCGCGGCCACCATCTCCCCGATGCGGTCGATGATCGCGAGGACGGCGCTGACGAGCGCGCCATCGGGCTG
Source organism: Sphingomicrobium sp. (assembly GCA_036392595.1). GTDB lineage: Bacteria > Pseudomonadota > Alphaproteobacteria > Sphingomonadales > Sphingomonadaceae > Sphingomicrobium. The sequence goes on along the minus strand of DASVXR010000153.1, from coordinate 2,394 downwards.
GCGCCGTCCGGCCCGGCAGTCGGCAAGGGCATCTTCAGCGGCGTGGCTCAGCGCCTCGAGCCGCGGGAATTCGAAGAAGCCGCAATTGCCTTTGACGGTATGGACGAAGCGGAAAATGCTATCGAGCCGCGCGCGATCGTCCGGCTCCGCCTCCCAAGCGACGATCTCGCCGCCAAGGGCTTCGAGCATCTCGCGGCACTCGGCTACGAAATCGGCGATCAGGTCGTCCATCGGCGCGCACATTCCCCCGGGATTGCGCGGTCCTTATGCAGGGCAGGAGTTAATGCGGCGTTATCCCTGCGGAGGGAGCGTCGCTCCGATGAGAAGCACGTCGCTTTCGGGGTCGGAAAGCTGGATCGATCCGCCGGCCTCAGAGGCGAGGTTGTGAGCCAGCCAGGCACCCGCCGCGCGAGGCTCCACCCTGTCGCCGCTGCTGCCGGTCGTCAGCGTCTGGCGAAGCGCCGGGTCAAGCAGGATTCGCGGACCTTCGGCGCGGATGACCAGCTCCACTTCCCCGTCGCGGTTCTCGGCGCCGACGTCCAGCCGCCCTCCCCTCACCAGGGCGTCGCCCGCAAGAAGCGCCAGGTTGAGCAGCAGTTTGGCGGCGCCCTTCGGCAGCTTGTCGCCCGCGACCATCCAGCCGAGCTCGATACGCTTTTCCGGCCCGAACACGCCTTCGAGCGCAGCCTGCGCTTCGAACGTATCGATCTCCTCGCCGAAGCCGCCCGCGGCGCCGAACGCCAGACGAAAGAATTTGAGCTTGTTCGCCGATGCCCGGGCGCTGTCGGCGAGCAGCTCGAGACACTTCTCGCGCATCTCGGGGTCGGTTTCGTCCGCCAGCAACTCGATCCCGTTGTTGAGCGCTCCGACAGGCGACATGAGATCGTGGCAAAGCCGCGAGCAGAGCAGGCTGGCGAGATCGGCCGCGTTCATGGTGGTTGAATGCGCCAGACTCTAACCTCGCGCAAGAACGGCCGTCTTGAATGACTGTGTTACGCACCCATATCGGTTCGGTGGGGGGTATTCAGACGATCGACGTGCGCCTGGAGTCCGCTCACGCGGGCTGGCGCCTCGATCGTGCTCTGGCGGATGCGGTCCCGACCCTGTCGCGCGAGCGGCTGAAGACCCTGATCCGAAGCGGCGCAGTCGAAGCTGCCGGAAAGCCTGTGCGCGACCCGGCCGCGAAGGTACGTGGCGACGAGCTTTTCCTGCTTGCCGTCCCGGAGCCCGAGCCGGCGCACAACGAGGCGCAGCACATCCCGCTTCGAGTCATCTTCGAGGACGAACATCTGCTGGTGGTCGACAAGGCTGCCGGGCTGGTCGTGCATCCGGCCGCCGGCAACCGTGACGGGACCTTGGTCAATGCCCTGCTGCATCATTGCGGTGGGAGCCTTTCCGGCATTGGAGGCGTAGCCCGGCCGGGGATCGTCCATCGGATCGACAAGGACACGTCCGGCCTGCTCGTCGTCGCCAAGACGGACGTCGCTCACGAGGGACTCGCCAAGCAGTTCGCGGCCCATTCGATCGACCGGCGCTACCTGGCGATCGTCAACGGCGTCCCGAAGACAAGCGAAGGCGTGATTGACGCGCCGCTGGCGCGCTCGGCGGCCAACCGCAAGAAGATCGCCATCGTCGAAGGCGCTCGCGGCAAGCGGGCAGTAACTCACTGGCGGCGGCTCCAACTGCTGAAGGACGCCGCCCTCGTGGAATGCCGCCTCGAGACCGGCCGCACGCACCAGGTGCGGGTACACATGGCCTCGATTGGACACCCGCTGGTCGGCGATCCAGTCTATGGTCGCTCCGGAAAGACGCACGGCAAGCTGCTGAAACAACTGCAGTTTCAAAGGCAGGCGCTGCACGCGGCGGAGCTTGGATTCACGCACCCCGTAACGAAGCGCCGCCTGTCGTTCGCGAGCGCCATGCCGCCGGACATGCAGGAACTGTTCGAGGCACTTGGTGTATAGGATTTAACTCGCTAGGCCGGTTCGACCTATGTCGGCTGCCCGGCACAAAAGGGAGAAGACGTTAGAATATGGCTGATGGAAAAGGGATCGTCTCGCTCCCCTCGTCCGGTGGGGAGGCCGGACTCAACCGTTATCTTTCCGAGATCAAGAAGTTCCCCATCCTCTCTCCGGAGGAGGAATATATGCTCGCCAAGCGGTGGCGCGAGCATGGGGACACCGAGGCGGCTGCAAAATTGGTCAATTCGCACCTGCGGCTCGTGGCCAAGATCGCTATGGGCTATCGCGGCTACGGCCTGCCGGTCAGCGAGCTGATCAGCGAAGGCAATATCGGCCTGATGCAGGGCGTGAAGAAGTTCGAGCCCGACCGCGGCTTCCGCCTTGCGACCTACGCGATGTGGTGGATCCGCGCGAGCATCCAGGAATTCATCCT
>DASVXR010000152.1:0-2811 GCA_036392595.1 Sphingomicrobium sp. | reverse complement strand
GAGCATGTCGTAAACCTCGGGCACCTCCTGCGGGATGGTCGCGAGGCTCCACTCCTCGCCGTGATGCTGCCGCACCAGGTCGAAGCATTTGCGGATGCAGGTCAGCATTCCGAGCGCGAGCACGTCGATCTTCAGGATTCCCAGATCGTCGATGTCGTCCTTGTCCCATTCGATGAAGGTGCGATCCTCCATCGCTCCATTGCCGATGGGCACGGTCTCGGTCAGCGGCCGCTCGGTGAGGATGAAGCCGCCGACATGCTGCGACAGGTGGCGCGGCATTCCGACCAGCTGCTCGGCGAGCTTCACCGTGCGCCTGAGGTGCGGGTCGCTGAGGTCGAGACCCGCATCGTTCGCTCGCGCATCCTCCAGCTCCGCCTCCATATGGCCCCAGATGGTCGAGGCGAGCGCTCCGCAAATGTCCTCGGAAAGGCCCATCACCTTGCCGACCTCGCGGATCGCCGAGCGCGGGCGGTAGTGGATCACGGTCGCCGCAATCCCGGCGCGGTCGCGGCCGTATTTCTCGTAGATGTGCTGGATCACCTCCTCACGGCGCTCATGCTCGAAATCGACGTCGATGTCGGGCGGCTCGCGCCGCTCCTCGGAGATGAAGCGTTCGAACAAAAGGTCGCTGGTCGCCGGGTCCACCGCGGTGATCCCGAGGCAATAGCAGACCGCGCTGTTCGCCGCCGACCCGCGCCCCTGGCAGAGGATCGGCGGGTCGAGGCTGCGCGCATAAGCGACGATGTCGTGGACCGTCAGGAAATAGCGCGCGAAGTCGAGCCGCTCGATCAGCGGAAGCTCGTAATTGAGCTGCTTCAAGACCTTGTCGGGAATGCCGTCCGGCCAGCGTTCTTCCGCGCCCTTCCATGCCAGATGTTCGAGATATTGCTGCGGAGTCCGTCCCTCCGGCACTGTCTCTTTCGGATATTCGTAGCGCAGCTCATCAAGACTGAAGTCGAGCGAGTCCGCGAAATCCCGCGTCGCGGAAATCGCATGCGGCCAGCGTGCGAACAGCCGCGCCATCTCCGCCGGCGACTTCAGATGCCGCTCTGCATTCGCGTTGAGCAAATAGCCCGCGGTCGCGATCGTCACCTTCTCGCGGATGCAGGTGACGACGTCCTGCAACGGCCGGCGGTCGGGCACGTGGTAATGCACGTCATTGGTCGCAAGGATCGTGCAGCCGTGCTTCCGCGCCAACCGGTCGAGGCGCTCGATCCGCGCGGAATCATCGCCGCGATAGAGCCAGCTAGCCGCGACATGGCGGAGTGATGGCAGTGCTTCACGAAGGCGTGGAAGTTCATTCTCGAACAGGTCGAGTTCGTCCGACGGCCAGGCGATGAAGGCGATCCCCTCCTGATGCGCGGCGACATCGGCGAGGCTCAGCTCGCACTCGCCTTTCTCCGCCCGCATCTTGCCGAGGCTGAGCAGCCGCGACAGCCGCCCGTAACCGTCGCGGTCGACCGGATAAGCGAGCAGGCTCGGCGCATCGGTGAGGTCCAGCCTGCACCCGATCAGCGGCCTCAGCCCTGCTTCCTTGCAGGCGCTGTGCATGCGCACGACTCCGGCGAGCGTGTTGCGATCGCCGATGCCGATTGCGTCCATGCGAAGCTCGAGCGCCCGCAGCGTCAGCTCGATCGCGTCCGACGCCCCGCGCAGGAAGGAAAATGGCGAAGTGACGCCAAGCTCCACATAAGCCGCGCGCTCAACCGGAGGCGGAGGCATGTCATTGCGCCGCACCAGCTTCATTCGCGAGAATCCGACCTTTTCGGGCATCAGCCGAACAGCCCGTGGATGAACCAGTTCGGCGCCCCGCCGCGTCCGTCGCCGAACAGGCCTTCGCGGTAGATCCAGTAGCGACGGCCGCTTGAGTCCTCGACGCGATAATAATCGCGCAGGCGGCTGGACGACGGCTGGCGCCACCATTCGGGTGCGATCCGTTCCGGCCCTTCGACGCGCGCGATGTCGTGCACCGCCCGCCGCCAGACGAAGCGGCGAGGCATGCCTTCGGGAGTCGCGTAGATGACGTCGATCGCCTCGGGCCGGTCGAGCAGGCGTTGGGGTCGACCAAGCTCCTCCCTGAGCTTTGCTCGGGGAGGGGGACCGCTCGACGTAGTCGAGTGGTGGAGGGGTTTGGCGCCGACCCCTCCACCATTGAATCTTCGTTCAATGGTCCCCCTCCCCACGAGCTGTGCTCGCAGGGAGGAGCTGATGGCGCTCACCCACCCGCTCGCCCGCTCGGGCAAATAGCTTTCCTCCGCCTGCGGCCGCCGCACCCGCCGAGGCCCCAGCTTCACCGTCAGCCGATCCACCAGCCGCGCGAGCTCGCGCTCGCCGCCCGGCTCCTCGACCAAACTGTCCTGCGCGGCGCCAAGGCTCTCGGTCCAGTCGGCGCTTAGAGCGAAGGCGTCGAAGCCGAATTCCGGATCGAGCGCCGCGGCCTTGTCGGAAAGCAGCCGCTGGAGGTGCGTCGGCTCACGGCTCGGGATTGCGGTCGCAACCGACGCCACGGCAAGGCTGCCGTCGACCCGATAGCCGGTCAGCGACAGCCGCCGTGCGCCGAGATGCCGCTCCTCGAGCTGGCGGACGAGTCCAGGAATCAATCGCTCGAGCGCCTGTCCCGCCGCTTCGGAATGAGTCGCCGGCTCCTCCAGCTTCAGCAGCGCGCGCGGCGGCGGATCGGTTGGTGCCGCGGTCAGCGGCTCGGGCTTGCGGCCGAGCGCCCGGTCGAGCGCATCGACGACGTCCTCGGCTCCGCGGAAACGGCGTGCCAGCGCGAGTCTCGGCACCGCGACAAGCGCGCCGACCGTCTTG
>DASVXR010000151.1:0-2101 GCA_036392595.1 Sphingomicrobium sp. | reverse complement strand
CACGTCGCCGATGGCGCCGAGCTTCTCGACGCGCTCAAGCAGAATGACTTCCATGGCTCGAGCTCCTTATTTCACGACGTAGGGAAGCAGGCCGATGTGGCGGGCGCGCTTGATCGCCTTCGCCAGCTCGCGCTGCTTCTTGGAAGAGACCGCGGTGATCCGCGACGGGACGATCTTGCCGCGCTCCGAGACGAAGCCCTGGAGCAGGCGAACGTCCTTGTAATCGATCTTCGGCGCGTCCTTGCCCGAGAAGGGGCACGACTTGCGGCGGCGGAAAAATGCGCGGGCCATTACTCGACCTCCTCTTCACGGGCGCGGAAGCTCGGACGGTCATCACGATCCCCACGGTCGGAACGACGCTCGCGGTCCTTGTCGCCGCGCCGCATCATCGCCGACGGGCCCTTTTCATGCTCGTCGACGCGGATGGTGAGGAAGCGGATGATGTCCTCGTTGATGTTCGACTGGCGCTCGAGCTCGGCGATGGCCGCTGCCGGAGCGTCGATGTCGAGGGCGACATAATGCGCCTTGCGGTTCTTCGCGATTCGATAGGCGAGGGAGCGTAGACCCCAGGTCTCGGTCTTCGCGATCTTCCCGCCATTGTCGGTGATGATCTTGGTGGCGTTTTCCGCGAGCGCATCGACCTGGGCCTGTGCGAGGTCCTGGCGCGCGAGGAAAACATGCTCGTAGAGCGGCATGTTTCACTTCTCTCTTTTGGCCGATCGCTGATCCCGTACCAGTTACGGGACCCCTCCGGCTGTCGTCAAAAATGGAACGGGGCAGCCGAAGCCACCCCGAACCGAGGAGCCCATTGCCGCAAGAGGCGAAGAAATACAAGTCCGCTACGGGCGGATCATCACCTTCAAGGCTTCGCGCTCGTTCATCGCTCGATAGCCGTCCGGAACTCCGTCGAGATCCACGGTCCGGTCGAAGACGCGGCCGGGATCGATCCGGCCTTCCATGACGTCCGGCAGCAGCTCGTCGATATAGGCGCGGACCGGCGCAGGCCCGCCGGCGACGATCACGTTCTTGTAGAACATCATCTGCGCGCCTTTGATCACCTCATAATGCGGAACGCCGACGCGGCCGACCGCTCCGCCGGGGCGGACGATACCCATGGAGGTGTCCATTGCCTGCTCCGTGCCGACGCATTCGAGCACGGATTGAACGCCGAGAGCTCGGGTCAGCTCGCGCACGCGCTCGATCGCTTCCTCGCCCCGCTCGCTGACGACGTCCGTCGCGCCGAACTCCTTCGCCAGCGCAATCCGGTCGGGGTGACGGCCCATGATGATGATCTGCTCGGCACCGAGCCGCTTCGCAGCGATGACGCCGCAGATGCCCACCGCGCCGTCGCCGACCACCGCGACCGTCCCGCCGCGCCTAACGCGAGCAGTTACCGCGGCATGATGGCCGGTGCCCATCACATCCGAAAGAGTGAGGAGCGAAGGCATCAGCGCGTCATCCTCGCCGACCGGCAGGGGATAGAGCGTGCCGTCAGCCTGCGGGATGCGCAGCGCCTCCGCCTGCGCTCCGCCGGCCTCGGCCCCGACTCCGAAGAAGCCGCCATGGACGCAGGCCGTCTGCAGCCCTTCCTCGCAGAACAGGCAGGTGCCGTCGGAATACGCAAAGGGCATCACCACGACCTGGCCGCGACGGATGGTCTGGACGTCGCTGCCGACCTCCTCGACGACTCCGATGGATTCGTGGCCCATGGGCTGGCCTTCGACATTCGGGCCACCATTGTAGGGCCAGAGGTCGCTTCCGCAGATGCAGGCGCGGGTGATGCGGATCACCGCGTCTGTCGGCAGCTGGATGGCGGCGTCGGGGACGTTCTCGATCGTGACGTCCTGGGCCTTGTGCATGAGCGTTGCGCGCATTTTAGCGCTCCTTTCGTTGCAATGAGGGCTTAAGCGCGATGAGCGCGCCTGAAGCGATAATGATGAGCATGCCGGCGATGCTGAGTGCCGCGGGCACATGAGCGAAAACGATCCAGCCGAGCAGTCCCGCCCAGACGACCTGCAGATAGCCGATCGGCGCGAGGGTTGACGCAGGTGCGTAGCGGTGGGCGGCGGTGAACAGGTAATGCCCAACTTCGGAGTAAACG
>DASVXR010000150.1:0-3597 GCA_036392595.1 Sphingomicrobium sp. | reverse complement strand
GCGAGCGGCAGATATTCGGGGTCGTCGACGGTGCCGTAATAGCGCTTCGCATGGTGCTGGTTGTGGACGCCCTCGTACATGAAGCTCGGCACCAACAGCGGCACTCCGACGATCAGGTTCCAGGTGAAGCGGAAGCCTTTGACCGCGCCCTTCTTGATGTGCGTCAGCTCATGGATGAACGAGCCCGCGCGATAGAGCGCGAGCACGGCGACGAGGCTTGAAGCGACCGCCAGCCATGCCGGCTGCAGCGTCATGGCGCCGAACAGCGCCGCATAGCCGAGCAGCGCGGAGCCCAGCATGTCGGCCCAGTAAATCGCCGACTTCGGCATGTTGAGGTCGCGTGTGAGATTCGCCGCGGCCTTGAGCATGGTCGCGTCGTCCTTGACGCGCGCGGGCGCGCGCCGCTGTTCAGCCGCGTGCCTGCGTTCGCGCTCGAGGGTCGCCGTCTCTGTCATAAGCTTTGGGATGTTTCCGTCTGACAGGAGATAGTGGCGGGACTTAGGCGTCTCAACCTTAACTGGCGCTTGAGCCGATGAGCCGCTAGCCCGCGCGCATGAGCAGCGTCCCCCTCAGCATCCGCCCGGTCCAGACCAAGGCCGACAAGAAGGCCTTCGTCGACTTCGCGTGGGAGGTTTACAAGGACGACCCCCACTGGGTCCCGCCGCTCAAGGACGAGGTCCATGGCCTCATCACCCCGGGGAAGAACCCCTGGTTCGAGCATGCCCGCGCCCAGCTGTGGCTAGCCGAGCGCGATGGCAAGGTCGTCGGCCGCATCAGCGCTCAGGTCGACGATCTCGTGCTCGAGCATATGGGTGCCGGCACCGGCCAGTGGGGCTTCCTCGACGCGCTCGACCAGGAAGCCGCCGGCTCGCTGATCGCTACGGCTGAAGAGTGGCTCAGGGCGCAGGGAATGACCCGCTCGCTCGGGCCGTTTTCATTGTCGATCTGGGACGAGCCTGGGCTGGAGATCGAGGGCTTCGACGAAGATCCGACCGCCATGATGGGGCATCATCGGCCCGAATATCGCGCTTGGGTCGAGGCGGCGGGATACACCAAGGCTAAGGACCTCCTCACCTACGAGGTCAACATCGAGCATTGGTGGAACGAGAGGATCGCGCGCCTGATCGAAATGGGCGAGCGCAACCCGCGCCTCAAGCTTCGCCAGGTCGACAAGAGCAAGTTCAACGAGGAAGCGCGAGTCATCCTCAACCTCTTGAACGAAGCCTGGTCGAACAATTGGGGCTACGTCCCCCTGACGGAATCGGAAATCCGCTACGCCGGCAAGAAGCTGAAGCCGATCATCTACAACGAGCTGGTGTGGGTCGCGGAATATGACGACGAGCCGGTCGCCTTCATGCTCACCGTCCCGGACATCAACGAGCTCATCAAGGACCTCAACGGCGAGCTCTTCCCGTTCAATTGGGCCAAGCTCCTGTGGCGGCTTCGGAAGCCGCGCACGAGGCGGGCCCGGGTGCCGTTGATGGGCGTCTCCAAGAAGCTGCACGGAACCCGAATGGCCAGCCAGCTCGCCTTCATGCTGATCGAATTCACGCGCCGCGAGGTCGTCAGCAAGTTCGGCGTGAAAATCGGCGAGTTCGGCTGGATACTGGAAGACAACAAGGGGATGCTGTCGATCGCGGAGCTGCCGGGAGCGCGGGTGAATCACCGCTACCGTATTTTCGAGAAGCAGCTTTAGCGACCATCCAGTGAATGGTCGCGGGAAGCTGCTGCTCTAGCTCAGCTCAATCCACGTCGGCGCGTGGTCTGACGCCTTCTCCTGCGCGCGTGCCCATTTGTCGACGCCCGCCGACTGCAGCCGGTCGGCCGCCTCGGGCGAGCAGAGCAGGTGATCCAGGCGGAAGCCCAAATCGCGCTGCCAGCAGCCCGCCGTATAGTCCCAGAAAGTGTAGAGCTTCGGCTCGTTCGGATGCAGCGCCCGCAGCGCGTCGGTCCAGCCCTGGTGGAGAAGGCGGCGCCAGCGGTCGCGAGTCTCCGGCTGCATCACGGCGTCCCTCGCGGTCGCCCGCGCCGAGAATACGTCGCGGTCCTCGGGCACGACGTTCCAGTCGCCGCACAGCACGACCGGCCGCTCCTCCTCGAGCAGCTCGCTCGCATGTTCCGCGAGCCGCTCCATCCAGCGGAGCTTGTAATCGAACTTCTCGGTCCCGATCGGATTGCCGTTGGGCAGGTAGAGCGAGCCCACCACGAGCCCGTTCACCTCCGCCTCGATATAGCGGCTGTGCGTGTCGTCAGGGTCGCCGCGAAGGCCGGTGCGCCTGAGTTCAGGGCTCGCCTCCCTGGCGAGGATCGCGACGCCGTTGAAGCCCTTCTGCCCGTGCCAGACGGCGCCGTAGCCCGCCGCCTCGATGTCGCCGATCGGCAGCTGCTCGTCGGCGCATTTCAGTTCCTGCAAGGCGGCGATGTCCGGCTTCTCGCGCTCCAGCCATTCGAGGAGCCGGGGCATTCGCGCGCGGATGCCGTTGATGTTGAACGTGGCGACCTTCATGCCCGCCGCTTAGCGGCGCTGCGTCAGGCAGGAAAGCGCGCGTAGCCTCGCTTGGTCACCCGATCGACGCAGTCGCGATATTCCTCGAAACATTCGTGCCCTTGGCGGATGACTCCGACCTCCGGCTCGGGGCGGCCCGCCAGCGACACGAGCGCGATCGGAACCGCGGCCGGAGTCAGCTGCGCGCCCTCTCCCGCCGCCAGCGTCAGCAGGATTCCGCTCATCGCGCCGCCGCCGACCGGGCGGTTGAGGATGGCGACCCGATATTGTCCGTCGCTCATGGTCACGAGATAGATGGCGCCGGAGAGATTGGGGAAGGAAACGAACCCCTTCTGCTCATATTCGCTGTCGGTGCGCGCGGCCTCGCTGAAGACGAGATGCCCCTTGAGGCCGTCCCAAGCGATCGACGTCAGATAGGCGAAGACCGCCCCCTGCTCGCTGAACGACGGCCGCAGGGTAAGGTACCGTCCTTCAAGCCACTGGACGGCCTGCCTCGCATAGGCGCCCATGTTTTCGGGAGCCGTGAGGGCCGCGGCCTCGGCGGGGGCGCGAGAGCCCCTGAGCGCGATTCCAAGCGCGTCCTCCAGCCGGACGACCGTCGCCAGCGTAAAGGACCGGCGCCCCGACAGCGCCTTCTCCAGGGTCGAGAGGCTGACCTTGGCCTCGTCGGCGAGCCACTGGCGCGAGCGGCGCTGCCGAGCGAGCTCCTCGCGCACCAGAAGCGCGACGGATTCGCTGCCTTCGACCGTCAGTTCGCTGTGCATGGACTCGGGCCCGCCGTTGCGTACATCTGCGCACATTTCCGCACATTTCGTCAACAGACCGCGCCGACCGGAATCCTTGCGTCCGCGCTTTTGACGGACTTTCCCGTGGAGTCGGACGGCCGACACATGGCACTGGCGCACCACGTCGCGGGCCATTGGTCAAAGGGGACTAAGGGTGCTTTCCGATCGTGCAACCACGGGGTTCGGCGGGCTGATCGTCGTCACGTCCATCCTGCTCATCACCGACATCGTTACGAGGCTATTTCCGCTATGAGCCCGCTCTGGCCGGATTTCGCCATCGCTCGCGCCGCACGGGCGACTGCGCTC
>DASVXR010000149.1:0-16950 GCA_036392595.1 Sphingomicrobium sp. | reverse complement strand
ATGACCTGGTCTATCGATTGCTGCTCGATCCCAGCAACGGCCAGCTCGACGTGTGGCTCAACGGCTCGCGGATCGTCAGCCTTAGGGGCGCGTCGATCGGATCGAGTGTCGGCGGCTGCTATTGGTGCATCGGCTGCTACTATGGGGGCGGGGTGACCTGCCCTGTCGTGGCAGAATTTGCGAACCACGAGTTTCCCTCTCAGCGGGACCTTTCGCGGCGCATCACCGCAGCGCCGGCATGGCCGGTCGCATGACGGCGGAGCCTGATCCCGCATCCTTGCCGGCGAGCGGCGAGGCGTCCGTCCCACCGCGCGGCAGCCGTTCGGTCTTTTCGCGAATGGCGAAGAACGTCGGCTGGATCGCGGGATCGCGCGGCTTCAACGCTGTCCTCGGCGTCGCCTATCTGGCGGCAGCCGCGCGAGCCCTCGGCCCTGCCTCGTTCGGCGCCTTCGCGCTGATGCTTACCTATGCGCAGCTGATCGCGAATTTCGTCCAATTCCAGTCGTGGAAGGGCGTCATCCGCTACGGCGCCTTGCACGTTTCCGCCGGGCGCCCCGATTGCCTCGCGCGCCTGTTCGGCTTCACGGCGACGCTCGACTTCGCCAGCGCGATTGCCGGGGCCCTCATCGCCATCGTGGCCATTCCGCTCGTCGGACCATTGCTGCACTGGGCTCCGCAAGAACAATCCACGGCAGCGACTTTCGCGGGCATTCTGCTCCTGACCACCGGCGCGACGCCTGCTGGAATGTTGAGGCTGTTCAATCGATTCGATCTTGCCGCCTATTGCGAGGTCGTCGGGCCCATGACTCGTCTCGTCGGCTCCGTGGCGGCGTGGATCGCCGGAGCGGGAGTGCACGCCTTCCTCGTGATCTGGGTGGTCGCGGCCATAGCCCAGGCGGCGTCGCAGTGGACGGCAGCGGTGCTGATCAACCGGTCGCGTCTGTCTTTCGGGCGCCGCTCCTTCAAACAGGCGCTGCAGGAGAATGAGCGGCTTTGGCCGTTCATGCTGCAGACCAACGTGTCCAACTCGGTCACCATGTTCTGGACGCAGCTCGGAACGCTGGCCGTCGGCGCCGTGGTCGGACCGGCCGAGGCGGGCGGCTTCCGCCTCGCCAAGCGCCTTTCGAAGGGCATCATGAGGCCCGTGCAGCCGGTGATCATCGCCATCTATCCGGAGCTGACTCGCCTGGTTGCCGAAGACGATCACGCGCAGCTCCGGCGCGTCGTCACTCGGGTGGCCGTCGGCTCCGCGGCGCTGGCGCTGGCGGTGGCGCTCATCGCCACCGTTGCCGGCCGCGAGATCCTTCACCTTCTGGCCGGCAAGCGGTTCGAGTTCGCCTATATGTTCTTCGTCCTGCTCTCGGTCGCCACGGCGATCGACCTCGCCGGTTTCGCCTTCGAGCCGCTCCAGAATGCCCATGGGCGGTCGTGGAACGTGCTTCGAGCGAAGCTGATCGGCGCTGTCGTTTATGCGGGCCTGCTGGTCGTGCTGCTTCCGCGGTTCGGCGGCAACGGTGCCGCGATTGCGGCGATCATCTGTTCATCGCTGATCTTCGTCCAGCTGGCCTATTTCACCGTGAAGGTATTGCGCAGGCGCCAGGACACACCCGCCCCGGACAGCGTCGGCCTCGGACCGCTACCCGGCTAGTCCGGCAACCTCCTCGACCGCTGGAATCGAGAGCTTCGGAACGTCGGCGATTTGCGTCGGCACCTCATAGCCGTGCCGCTCCATCTCCTGGCGAAGCTCCGGAATGATTCGAGCGAGGTCATCCCGATCGAAGCGTTGCCATTTGAGCTTTCGGTCCGTCTTCACCGTGGTCCGGGCGGTCTCTTCCATCTCCCGCGTGATCTGAAGTCCGCAGTGCGCGCAGATGCGGCGCAAATGCTCCACCGGATGCTCGACGAAATCCTCATACTGCAGCCGCAGGACGCGTCCGTCCTCGAACCCGGCCAAGTCCCTCTCCGCCTTGGCCGACGCCCGCGCCCATTGCCGGGCCATGACGGTCAGGCGGTCCTCGACCTTCAGGTCTTCCTCAATGCCCTTGTAGCGCGGACCCCAGACCGAAAGATATTTGCGGCCGAGAATGCGGTTGTTCCACTGCTGGTTGAGGAACTGCCCGAGATAGTGGTGAAGCTGCGTCGCAGGCGTCATCCGAAGGCGCTTCAGCAACCGCCTCGACGTCGCCGGCTTCTGCCACTTCAAGTCGACGGAGCTGATGAACGATAGCGGATTGCGAACCAAGTAAAGGAAATGCGCTTCGGGAAAGACCTCGCGCACATAGGGAATCCTGAGGATGTTGTGCGGCGTCTTTTCGGCGATGATGCGGTTGCCATTCTCCTGCTGGAACCCGAGGAACTCGCCGCGGATGTAGCGCTTGACCCGCGGGGTTGCGTCCGCGGCGTCGAACTCGTCGTGCCTCCGTCGCGGATCGGCGTAGAGCCACAGGCTGACAGGCTCGTTCAAGCGCACCACGTCCGGATGCGAAGCGATGAGCTTCTGAAGCATCGTGGTACCTGATCGGAAGTTGCCGAACAGGATAATCGGCGGCTTCAGCTGGTCGGGCATTCGCGCGGTTCGGCGCTGACGCCGACGGTTGGATCATTGCATGCGACGTTGGCGGCTGTGACGGCTCTGGGATAACCCCACAGGCCGGCGAAGTCGGTTCCCGCGGCGGAATCGAGCAGCCGGACCTCCTCGGCGAACAGGCCGCGGAGCCGGGCTTCCGTTGTCGGGTGAATCGTCGGGCGGCCCTCGCCATAGGGCCGGTACAGAATGTTCCTGATCGTCGGCGACGTCTTCACGCGACCCCTCAGAGCATTGAGGCCGAATCGTTTGGTGAGCTTGGAAAGCATCTTCGCGCCATTCGCGACGCTGCGCGAACGAGGCGTGCCGGCGGGCAGGATCTTCCCGCGCAGCTTTTCGGGTATCGGCAGCGGATCGACGCCGAGGAATTCGAAAATGCCGGCCGCGAATTGAGTGGGGCCCGCGACGAGCTCGTCGAAGCAGACGATGTGAAGCTGCTTGCGGTCGAACAGCTCCAGATAACGGCTGAGCTGGGTCCCGTAGCGGCTGCGGTTGATGAGCGCCGGGCTGCGCTCGAGCTCCTCCTCGAACGTGCCGTGCAGCTCGCCATTCTTCACCCGGTCGAGATAATCGGAGAAGGTCCGCTGAACGGGGTCGCGCAGGCAGGCGATCATCTTGATGCTCGGGAGGAGCTCGCGAATACGCGCCGGCGCCCGCTCGGAAACCAGATAGCTGTGGGACACTTCGCCGACGCTTCGATGCTGCGGTTCGGGGTCGAAGTTGCTGACGTACCAGTCCCAGCCTTTTTCGAACCGCGTCGAGAAGAAGCCGAGGTTCTTGCCGGGATAGACGTAGATCTGCGGATGCCAGGACAGGGCCTTGAACAGCCACGTCGAGCCAGCCTTGCTCGTGCCGATGTAAAGAAAGTCCGGACGGCTACCCATACACGAATCCACCGTTGCCCGGCGGCACTATTGCAGATTTACAATCCGTTTACCACGAGCACGTGAGCGCCAGGAACCCGGCGCGCCTCAGAAGTGTCTGACCAGCCAGATGATGGCCAGCGCAAGGATGGCCCAGCAGGCGAGCGACAGGGCAAGGATGACGCGCAGGCGCACCGCGTAAGGCGCGCGCTCCTCGTGCGTCGCCGCCGCTTCGGGTCCGCCTTCTTCCTGGTTGGTGACTTCTGGCGGCGGCTCTTCCTGCCGTTGCTGCTCGACCGTTCTACTCTCCACTACCGACGAGCTGTCCGAGGCCCTCATGTCGGGCCTCACTCGGCTGCTCTCAACACGGTCCATCTGGCTGCGTTCCCTTAACATGTTTCACAGGGCAATGCGCGCGAGCGGCCCATGACTAACGGCAATGTGTTTCGAAAAGTTGACCAATTCCGGGGATGTATGCGACTTCATCAGTGGATTTGAAGAGGGCTGTGGCGGGCAGTGATGGCGACGGCAACCTCCATCTTGCTCCTGCTTTCGGCAAGCTGCTGGGCGCTCTTCGTCTATCCTTACCTGCTCTATCCGCTTGCGCTGCGCTTCCTAAGCAGGCGCCCCGTGCGATGCGCGCCGATCGATCTGCCGGTCTCGCTCCTGTTCTGCGCCCACAACGAGATCGAATGCCTGCCGGCCAAGCTGGACAATCTGCGCGAGCTGAAGAGCCGCCGGCCCGATCTGGAAATCCTCGTCTATGACGATGCCTCGAGCGACGGCACGCGCGAGCTGCTCGCCGCGAACCCCGACTTATTGACCCTCCTCGGCGGCGCCCAGAGAACCGGAAAAGCCGCCGGAATGAAGCTGCTGGTGGAGCGCGCGTCGGGCGACGTGCTGGTGTTCACCGATGCCAACATCATCCTCGCGATCGACGTGGTCGACCGGGTCCTGCCTTATTATGGCGACCCGGACGTCGGCGGCGTCTGCTGCACGATCAAGACAAAGGTCGACTCGGCGAGCGTCACTAGCCAGATCGGCTCGGCCTACATCTCGATCGACGACAAGCTTCAGCAGCTCGAGTCCGCGACCGGCAACGTGATGGGTGCCACCGGCGGGCTCTTCAGCATCCGCCGCAATCTCTATCCGGATTTCCCGGACACGGTTCAGGACGATTTCACCGCGTCCATGAGCGTCATTTTCCAGGGCAAGCGGCTGGTGAAGGGAATCGACGTCGTCGCCTATGAGAAGACGATCAGCCGGCGCGAGGAAGAGCTTCGACGCAAGATGCGGATCGGTGCGCGCGCCTACCATACGCATGCATTTCTTCGCCATCAGATCAGGCGAATGTCCGCGCGCGACAAGTTCAAATATGTCTCGCGCAAGGTCCTGCGCTGGTACGGCGGTTTGTTCCTTGCTCTGGGCGGGGTCTTCGCGCTCGCGGCGGTGGCCACCGTCTCGCCGGCGGCGGCGCTCGGCGCGCTCGTCATCCTCGCGCTCGCGATAGCCGCCTCGATGCGCGTAAGCGCCGGCTATCTCGCGACGGCGCGCGAAGTCACGCTTGCGATCATGGCAACATTCGCGGGCGTGCTGCAGGGAATGCGCGGGCGAAGCGTCGCGGTCTGGGCTCCGGCGAAATCGCGATGAACCTGGATGCGGGGCGCTCGGACGACCAGGCGCCGCTTCGGATAGCCTATCTCTTCCAGCAATTTCCGCTTCCGACCGAGGCCTTCGCCGTCTCCGACGTCGCCGCGCTGCTCGCCCAGGGGCATCGGGTGACGATATACACGATGAAGCGCAGCCGTCGGAACGAGCGCGACCTGCTCAGCCTTTGCGGGGTGCCGGCCGGGCTGCCGATCGACCGGCCGAGCACGTCGGCCGCGCTGTCCTGGCCCAAGCTGATGTGGCGGTCGCGCAAGCCCGCGCTGGCCCTTGCCCGGCGTATTGCCGCGTCCACAGCCTCGGCGCCTCGCGAGGCTCTGGAGGCGCTGCTGTGCATCCCTCGCCTGGTCGAAATCACCGAACGTATAAAGGCCGGCAACGTCGATGTCGCGCACGCCTTCTGGTCGCGCCACGTCGGGCTGGTTCTGCCGCTGCTCGAAGCAGATGAAGCGCCGGCGCTGCGGAGCGCCTTCGTCGGGGCTTATGATCTTATCGCGGACGACTTCCTCGTCGGCATGACCTTGGACTCCGCGGAAACCGTCTTCTCGCATGCTGAGGCGAACAGGGCTTATGTCCACCGGAAAGCGCCGCGCGGAGCTACCAGCCAAATAATATCGCGGGGAATTCCGCTTCTCCCGTTGGCGAGCGACACGAGGCGTGAGCCCTATCGCTGCATCACCGCGTCTGCGCTCACGCCATCCAAGAATGTCGACGACGTGATCAATGCGTGCGCGCTTGCTCGCGAGCAGGAGCCGCGGCTGACGCTGCACATCTTCGGCGACGGGCCCGACAAAGGCCGGCTGGAGCAGCTCAGTCGCGAGAGGGGCGGCAGCGGGTGGATAAGCTTCGGAGGTCACGTGTCGCGCGCCGAGCTTTTCACCGAGATGCAGCGCGCGTCACTCTTCCTTCTGCTTTCACGCAAACCCTCCGAGCGCTTGCCCAACGTGATCAAGGAGGCGCTGTGGGCGGGCTGCAACGTCATCAGCGCCAACTCCGAGGGCATCGAGGAGCTGATCCCGAACCCCGGCATCGGCCAGATCGTCGATCCAGTGACTCCCGAGCGCGCTTCGACCGCTGTGCTGCAGGTGCTTGGGGAATCCGAAGAGGATGCAGTGAAACGGCGCGTGCGGGCGCGGGCGATGATCGAGGAGCGGTTCTCGAGCGACCACAGCATGCGCCGCTACGTCGAGGCGTGGCATGAGGCTATCGCCCGACGGCTGCAATCACCGCGCCCGCCTGCTCGTCGAGGGGGGCGGAGCCGTCGACAAGCTCCACCTGGAGCCCGGCAAGTCTCGCCGCCTCGATGATCCGGCGCGGGAGTTCGGCTGTGCGCTCGAGATGATCCCGCGTCTCTCGATCGGCTAGACCGTCCAGCCGGCTGTGCCCGTGGGACCTGCCGGCAATTCGCCGCGCCGCGGTGGCCGAGTCTACGTCGACGAACAGGATTCGCGCGTCGATTCCGCTGTAGAGGGAACGGATCAGCGGCGAGAGAAGCTCAGGGTCCGGCTCGATACGTCCCTGGGCGTAGAGGATGGACCACAATTCCTGCAGCAATCCCTGGTCGAGCAGCACGGTGCCGCCCTGCGAGCGCATCAGATCGCTCTTCGCGACCGCGCGAAGAAGGCGCCGGAGCGAATGGTAATTGGCAATGCGGGCGTGGAAAGCGAAGCGCAACGCGCGCCAGGAGCGAGGAAGCTGCAGGTAGGAGCGGAGCAGATGAGTGCTCCGTTCGAAAAGCGGCCTGCGACGCCACGAAGCCGACAAATCCTGGCGGGTGCACACTCTCGCACGCTCGGACACCGCGTCGACCAGCGTCGATTTCCCTGCGCCGGGAATACCGAATAACTCCACCAGCATGGGCGTCGGCTGCTTCCTTGCTATACTTCCACGGCACTGAATAGGACCGACTGGACCGATGAGCGCAAGTGCCGGAGTTTCACGAACGAGCAATGGGCGGCCGCGGCGCATATCGGTGGTCGGGGCGACCGGCAGCGGCAAGACCCATCTCTCGCGAATCCTGGCCGATGAACTGGGTCTTCCGGTTTACGAGCTCGACAGCCTCCGGCGCGATTCCGCCGGCCGCGAGCTCTCTCACCATGACTTCGCTCGAGCGGTTGCAGAACTGGCGGCGCGCGATGAGTGGATCATCGACGGCCACTATCGCGACGTGCGCGAGCTCATCTGGAAGAGGGCCGACACCGTGCTGTGGCTCAACTACCCGCTTTCGCGAATATTCCTGCAGCTGGTGCGGAGGTTCAGCGGAAAGCACGCGCCCGCTTATTCCCAGGCGCACCTGGGCAATAGCGGCAAGGCAAGCTGGCGGCGGCGACTGGGGCGGCTTGCGCGCACGCTGCGCGAACGGGGCGAATATGGCCGGGTGCTTCGAGGGCCGGGCTTCGAGCAGGTGGACGTCTTCGAGCTAAGGTCCCCGGAAGCCGCCGCCGAGTGGGTACGGCGACAGGCAAGCTAGCCGGCGGGCTGGGTCAGCCCTTGCAGCCCAGGCGTTCGGGCGGAGCGGGGGCCAGGGGGTCCCTCGCGGGCAGGTTGGCGATGAGCACCGGGAGGAAGTCCCGAAGCGTCGGATATTGCGCGCGATTCGTCTCGAACTTGCGCAGCCTGTCGGCAAGCTCCGGAACCAGCGAATAGCCTCGGTCGGCCTCCCGCCGGACGGCCTGCTGGCCGGCCATCTCATCCACGGCGAGCGCAGCGGCCCGAGCGAAGACGGCGCGCACGATCTGTTCCTCGAGAGGCGCGGGAATGCGCAGGCGCTTCGAGTCCAGGATTCCCGAGGACAAGCCGCTGTCGGTAAAAATGTCGGCGGCCGTTCCGGTGGCATCGGGTGACCAGGACCAGACCCTGTCGGAAGCAGTCACTTTCTTCGCGAGGCACACCGCTGACTCATCGGTGAAGCCGACCGCCAGCGAAAGCTTTTTCGGACCTACCGTTACCGCCGTGTAGCGCTCCCACGCTGCAACCGCATCGGCAGCGTCGCCGCGGGCCTTGTCCACCGCGGCTCGATAATACCGACTGTGGGAGTCGAAGAAGTCGCCGAAATCCCCGTCCTGCGCGAAGTTGTTGAGCGAAGTCTTCAGCAAAGCGGCGTCGGGCAAGACCCCCTGCTGATGTGAATCGCGAACGAGCTGCACCGCGAAATGGCCGCCGACGGTCTTGAAGAAGGCCCTGGCTTCGGTGTCGTAAGCGCTCGGCTTGTCGCCCGGCCAGCCTGCCAGGATCGCCACAACTCCGACGAGCTCTACTTGCGGATCTGTCGCAATCTCGATCGATGACCGGGGAGTCTCGTCCGTCCGAGGAGGCAGCGCGCCGTGCGCCATGATCGCCGCCGTCCGAAGCAGGGTCGGGTCCGACTCCCGGCCGGCGTAGCGGGCGCTGAAATTGTTCAGCCCTGCCCATGTCCGAGGCCAGCTGTAGAAGATGTGGGTTCCGATCTGCGCGTCCTTTTCGAGGCTCGTCGCCCAGTAGGGCACGACATAATCGGCGTGATAATGAGTCGAGAGGCCCACGGGCGCGAAGACTCGTCCGGATAGCGCCGCGTCGGCGATGGTCAGTGCTTGGTTCCAGGCCCGCCGGTCTGGAATACGCAAGAGCGAGCCGTCGCAGGTGAAGGTGAACTGGCAGCCGGTGGGAAGCGTCGATCCCTGGAAAATGACTCCGCAGATGCTCGCCGGGAAGGCTGAGTTACGGACGCGATTGAGGACGACCTGAGCGACGGCCTGTTGGCCCGCCTCATCCTCGTTCCCGGCCTCATAATAGATTGCCGCGGCGAGGCAGGTTAAGGCTCGCTCTCGAGCAACCTTGTCCCCGGTGAAATGAAATGGCTGAGCTGGGATCTTGACGACATCGGCGAAGGGAATCGAGCGGTTCGTCTCGATCGCCGCCTCTCTCGACAGATTCCTGAGAAGCAGCGGCAGCGGCGATGCCGGCGTGATTTCCGGCGCGGCGAGACTTGGCGCTCGGCGGACAGCGGAGTTGGGCTCCGGGGCGGCGGACGCTGCGAGCGCGGGCAGGGAGACAGCGAGGAGCGCCGGAAGCAGCGGGAGCGCCCGGCGATGCCAGGGGATGGGGCCTCGCCTGCAGTCGGCGGGAAGCAGCCGCGAAAGAAATTCGAGGGCCGGGTCCGCCGTCAAGACGGCCCAAGCTCCGTCGGACTCGTTGCGACGACTGGCGGAAAGCGCGTGAGTGGTCGCCGCAATGCCGGAGCCACCAGGCGTCGCGCACCGAATGAGGCGGACGGCGCCCAGGACAGCCCGGCGGTCATCCCTGCGCGTTCGGCGGCGGCAGCCGACAGCGCTCCAATGACGAACCACACGATCGTGTCGTTGTAGAACGGCCCCGCGTTGTGGAACATGATCTGCACGCCGTACGGGATGAAGAAGAGCAGCGACGTTCCTGCGGCCCTCAGCAGCTTGACCACCAGGGGAACGAAGAGCGCGAGTCCAATTCCGTAGATGTTGAGCATGCTCAGCACGTAATCGTGCAGGTCATGCTCCTGGGCGCCCTGTGCGGCCGGCATCATGTATAGATCGGCCCAATAGGGCATCCACATTTGCGCCGGATCGAACAGCAGCCCGTATCCCAGCGGGTTATCGAGAAAGAGCCGGCTGCCGTAATAAGTGAAGACCAGCCGCGCCGCCGTCGAATTGTCGTCGAACCTGGCCACCCGCGGCGCGTCGCTTTGCACGACGCCCATCAGCAGCGGCCAGCTGAGGTAGAGCAGCCCTCCGCCGATGAAGAGGAGGAGCGGCACCCACGAGCCGCGACGGAGCGTCAGGTACACGGCGAGGAACAACGCGCCCCCGAGGATCGGCGCGCGCGTGGCGCTTGCGAAGCAGCCGATGACGAAGATGATGACCGCTGCGATCACCGCGGGATCGGCACCGGTCGAGCCATGCGTCCGCCGACGCTCGAGGTCGCGCAGGGCCGTGTAGGCGCCGAGTGCCAGGCACAATTGGGTCGCAAGCTGGATCGGTGAATAGGAGATGCCCATCGGGCGCTGCCGATCGAAAAATCCAAGCGCTTCCGCAGGCTCCTGTTGCAGGCGGCCGAGCAGCGAGCGCAGCGACCATGCGGCGTTGAGCCCGACCATCTGCAGCATCGCGACGAAGGCGGTGATCGCGACGACTCCAACGATAATGAATACACATGCCCGCGCACCGCAGATCTGCGCCAGAATCGCCGCGACCATCAGGGTGATTGCCGCTTGCAGGTGAACCTCCGTGACCGCCTCAAGGACGCCGAGAACTTGGGCGCCGTTAGCGAGGCTGACGATGATCCCTTCGAGCGCGAGAAGCCCTGCGAGGGCGAGGAGAAGCGCGTGCTTCTTCAGCGCCAGCTGCGCCTCTTCCGAATAGAAGAGGGCGACCACCGCGAGCACGCCGACCGAGAGCAATCCTCGGATGGGAGCGCCCGCTAGCCTGAGCCCGGGCAGGGCGATGTTCAGCACCAGCAACAAGGCGAAAGAGGCGCTCGCCAGTGCGCGATCGATGAACCCGTATCGCGGGCTGATCCGAACGTGCCTGGCGGCGCCGCTCCCGCTATACGCCACAAAGCGCCGAGGTGTTACGACCGCCGTCACGCTCGCGATTCGCGCTTCTCGTACGTGTAATAGTCGTAGCTGCCGTAACGGACGCCCGCGGATTTTGCGTCGAACTTGGTGACGATGGCGCCGATCACGTTGCTTTGCGGCAGTCGCGAAATGGCGACGTCGACTTCGGTGAGGTGAGTCCGGTTGGCCTCGACCACGACCAGCACATTCTCGACGCTGCGAGCCAGCAGCACCGCGTCTGCAAGCCCCATCACCGGCGGCCCATCCACGATCACGATGTCGTGATGCTTGGCGAGCTCATCGAAGACGCTCTTGATGCGCTCGCCGGAAAGTAGCGTGATCGGGTTGCAACCGGGATCGCCGGCCTCGACGACGTTGAATGCGCCTCCTTCGAATTCCTTGATCGTCTTTTCGGGCTGCACCGCTCCGGCGAGGACCTGCGAAAGACCCGGCTCCGACGAGCTGCCGATCAGCTTCGTCGCCGAGGGCCGCCTGAGGTCGCCGTCGATGAGAAGCACGCGCTTGCCCATCGCGCTGAGGCTGCGCGCAATTCCGAACGCAGTCGTCGACTTTCCTTCGTCGGCCGTGCTGCTCGTGATCAGCAGCGTTTTCGGGAGCACGCCCGCGGACGATTCCAGGAGAGCCGCCGCGATCGAGTGATAGGCCTCGGCCTGGGCCGAGTGCGGATCCTCGAGCGCTTCTTCGACCGGCTCGGACCCGAGCAAGCGCGGCACGACGCCGAGCGCCGGAAGATTCAGCGCGCGCTCCAGGTCGTCGGAGGTGCGGACCACATGATGCATCCGCTCCCGGATTCCTCCCGCGAACAAGGCAAGGATGAGTCCGGCCATTCCGCCAAGAGCGACGTTGCGAACGAGGTTGGACGAGTCGGGCGCGAGAGGCGGCCAGGCACGATCGACAATCGACACATTCGCAGCCGCCGCTCCAGCCGCCGTCGCGACGTCTTTGTAACGCTGCAGCAGCCCGTCGTAGAACGCCTTGTTGGTCTCGACCTCGCGGCTGAGCGCGTTGTAGCCGACGCTACGCTCCCTTTCAGACATCGCCGCGCCCTTGATCCCCGCAACGGCCTGCTGGAGCTGCCGCTCCTGCTGCGCGGCGGCCAGGTACTGGCCGTAGAAGGACGATTTGATGCTCGCCGCGAAACTGTTGATCTGGGAGTCGATCTGCCTGACCTTGGCGGCCGTCTCTTTGACCGTCGGATAGTTCTCCGTATGCCGCTGCAGGTCTTCGTCCAGCGTAGCCTGGAGCTGGGCGCGCTGAGAGACGAGCGTCTGAATCGCGTTGTTCGACTCGACTTCCGGAAGCTGAAGCGCGGGCGTATTTTGAACCTGCGCCCAGCGCTGCTGCGCATCGATCCGCCGGGTCGTCGCCTGCGACAACGAGTCGGTCAGCGAACCGAGCTGCTGTGCCGGAAGCGATCCGCCCCGGTCATTGGAGCCAGTCTGCGGGACGACGGTCGCAGTGAGATTCTCCCTGCGGGCATAGCGCAGCATCTCTTGCTCCGACGTCTCGAGACGCTGTTTTGCACCCGAGAGCTGCTGAAGGAGATACTGCTTCGCGCGATCGGAGGCTTGCTGCTTCGCGTCCATGTTCGACTCGAAAAGCGCGTTGGCGAAGCCGTTCGCGACGCGGGCGGAGATCACCGGATTCCCGCTCGTGAAGGATACCTGGACGAGCCGCGTCTTAAGCCCGAGCGCAGTCTTCATCCTTTCCTGCAGCTGAGCGACGATGAGCTCATGCGTTGTCCTTGGGTCCGACGGCTCCACTCCGATTGCCTTGAGGGCAGCCGGCGAGCGGTCGAGGTGAAGGTCGCTTATGACCCGCTCCGAAATGCTTCTGCTCCGCAGGCGATCGACCTGCGTCTGGAGGAAGCGGTCGGCATCCTGGATGCTCGGCTCAGGATCCAGCTGATTGGCGGCCGGCAAGACCTGCGGCGTCTGCTGGTCCAGCTGGACCGAAGCCTGCGCGGTATATTGCCGCGGGGAGGCGAGCGAGATGACCGCCGCGAGAATGACGCAGACCGACACACAGGCCGCGATGACGAAGCGCTGGCGGTAAACGGCCGCGAGGATTTCCTCGAGCGGGGTCGATCGAGGGACCTCCCGCTGGAGGGGAATCATCTGCAGGTCTGCAAATGAATTCGGCGCAACTGGCACAATGTTATTCATGACGCGCTCCCATGGTCCCCGTTACGGGAGGACTCTCCAGATGCTGAACGAGCTGACGGCGTTCAGGATGTCGCGCCAGGCTGTCTTGAACCCGGAGCTTCCGATCGACACCGTGTCTCCCGAAATCACTTCCGGGTCATTGGCTTTCCCTTTGGCAATCGCGTCGAGGTCGAACCGTGCGGCGCTCCTCTGGCCGTTGCGCGTACGGAAGATGAAGGCCTGCTTCATCGAGGCGACCTGCGACGGCCCCTTTGCCAGCGCGACCGCCTGAAGCAGGGTCAGCCTGCCTTCGATCGGATACACTCCAGGCTGGATAACCGAGCCGGTCACCGTCACTCGCCGGCTTGCCGCCTGCTTCATGGTCACCGCGACCTGGGGGTTCCTCACATATTCGCGCAGCTTGCCGGCGATTTCCGCCGAAAGCGTGTCGGTGGACTTCCCGGCGGCCACTATTCCGCCAACCAGCGGAAGGGCGAGATGACCGCTCTCGTCTACGGTGACGTCCGCGGCGGAAAGGTCCGGCTCACGGAAGACCGTGACGTCGAGATGGTCGAGCGGCGCAATTGCCGCGTCCGAGCGCGGCGCCGTCGTGTCGATCGCCAGGTCCATCGGCTGGACCGGCCCCCCGGCCTGCGGCGCCGGAGCAGCCTGCGCTGTCGGAAGAGCCTGGCCCGGCTGGCTCGTCGGAAGAGATGGGGCTGCCGAAACAGCAGGCGCGGCCGCGCAGGCGGCAGCGATGATTGCACAAATTAACGCTCGCATGATCCCACTCCCATTCCTAACCATCGCCCGCGCGGTCATTCCCCTGCTCAGACATTGTCTCCCACGAGGACGATCGGGACCGTCCTCCACAGGATGAGCAGGTCACCGCGAGACGATTTCGTTCGCGCGTAATTGGTGTCGAGGCGGACTCGCTCCTCGTAGGGAAGCGCGTGCCTGCCGCTGATTTGCCAAAGGCCGGTCAGCCCGGGCCTTACCGAGCAATAATCGGCGAAGTTCGGACCGTATTTCTCGATCTCGTTCGCGACGATCGGCCGCGGGCCGACCATGCTCATGTCCCCGGCGAGGACATTGAAGAGCTGCGGAAGCTCGTCGAGGCAATAGCGGCGCATGAACCGGCCGACCTGCGTGACCCGCGGGTCGGGGTAGAGCTTCTGGACGGTCCTCCATTGCTCGAGCGCCGTCGCGTCTTTCTGGAGTAGCTTTTCGATCGCCGCGTCCGCGTCGCAGACCATCGTGCGGAACTTGAGGCAGAGGAATTCCTTGCCGTTGCGGCCGATCCTCGCCTGGCGGAAGATCAGCGGCCCGGGACCGCTCAGGAATATCGCGAGCGCGCACACCGCCATCAGCGGCGCGACCAGAATCAGCAGAAGGCTGGCAATCGCGATGTCCAGAGCCCTGGTGTCATGATCAACGGCCGGCGCTGCCTGGGTGGCAAGAACGGCGGGATCCGCGGATGTTTCGCTGAGGAGGAACGGCGCCTCTGCGGTGATACTGAGATTGGTCAGCACGGGTGGGGTTGGCGGTTCCCTCACCTCGGCGCCAGCATTCAGTACATCAACAGAGTGGTCCATACGCAGCTCCCCACTCCGACCGGATCGAAGTGACCCGATCGCCATGGTGCCCTGCTCAGGCCGCTAGGCTTGAAGCAAAGCCGTATCCCCACCCCATTTTGAATTCGGAAGCCGCTCTCATCTTCCGCCCCGAGCCGGGGCCCGTTTACTAATCTACGTTAGTCTACGTTGCCGACTCGGATGTAAACCATAAATTAATCAACGACCTTGAGCAACGGTTGCAAACAAAATGTAACAAACCGGAGAAATGCCGCCCTCGTTGGCGCCCATTTGGCTATCCCTCGGGAACCGCTCGGGAATGTGCGCGCTAGTGGCTGCCCGCGCGCCTGCGCGCGCGTTGCCGATAAGCAACGGCCCGCATCTTTCGCCTGATTTCGAGCACTTTCCTGGCGAGCCTCGCGGTGCGGCCGAAGGCCCGGACGGTGAAAGCGGCAAAGAGGAGAAGGAAGGCATTGGCGACGAGGTGCCAGGCGTCGGACGAGATTCCGACATCTCCTGGCGGGTTCGCCATCGTCCCGATCGCGGCGAAGATCAGCGCTCCGATACCGAAGAGATTCGCGCAGAAGAGGAGAGCGAGTCGCGAGAGATAATAGCTCTCGTCCATCGCGCAGCGCACCGCCTGGCGGTGAGCGACGAGACGGCCCCGGCGAACGGCAGCCTCGAACGATGTCGCCCTTGCGAGCTGCATGAAGCGCCAGCCACGCCGCGCCGCTCTCCAGAGGAAGAACAGGGTGCCGAGCAGCGCGATGACATAGACGACGGCGAAAATCGCGATGGGGGTTTGCGCAAGCTTCATCCCGAACTCCGGGCATTCGGGCAGATTACGTGGGTGTCGAGCTCTCCCATGTCGGGAATACGACGATTGTTACGAAACCGAGTCAATATGCGTTCAATCACGTGAAATTATCGGTCAGGTGCGGAACTCCGCACGATGAACCGCTCTCCGAGGGGTGGAACCAGCCAGGCTGAGATGCTTCCTGACATCGCTGTAATGTCCAACTAACCCAAGGAAACAACTGATGATTACCTCTCGCCGGTACCCTATGGGTGCCGGAGCTGGCCTCTTTGCGGCCTCCGCCGCCGCACTGCTTTTCGCGCTTCCGGCAACGGCCGCTGATGCGCAAATCAAGGTTCTCAATCCCTTCGGAAGCCCGCAAGGCTCCGTGACCCAGCTGGTTACGAGCACGTCGTCCAACGCGTGTCAGTCACCGGCGGCCGGCACGACAGGTGTGACGTGGCTCGGCAAGAAGTGGAAGATGGCTAACGGAACTGCTTGGAATTCCAAGACGCCCTATGCCGTCTGCCTTGGCACCACGAGCGACTATGTCCGCTTCGAGCTTCGCGACACGACGAATGACCACGGAGCGAACGATGCGTCATTCAAGCGTCGCGCCGAGATCGGCACCAACGCCAATTACATGAACGGCACCACCTACTGGATGGCCTACTCGGTCAAAGCGCATGTCAACGGCCTCAACAAGAGCCTCGGCAACACCTTCGACCAGTTCCAGGACCCGCTGGGCAGCTCGCCGTCGATCAGCCACCGGCTGGTCTATTGCGGCGGCCAGGCCTGCCTGCTCACGACGACTCGATTCGACGAGGACGGCGCGGGCGGAGCGACCGTCAATCGCGGCCAGGTTCCCTTCACGCTCGACACGCCGCACGATATCGTCGTGCAGTTCCAGATGGGCGCGAATGGGTTCGAGAAGACCTATCTCGATGGCAAGCTCGTCAGCCAATATTCGGGCCCGATCGGAACCAAGGTTGGCGATAACTACGGTCTCCGCATCGGCACCTACGGCGCTCCGCTGAGCGGCATGTCGATCGTCCAGGAATATAAGAACATTGCCCCCTTCCCCTCGACGGCGAGCCTCAGCTCGCGCCTGACCAGCAGTCCGGCGTGGTAAGCTGACGGATCGTCCGTTGATTGAGCGAGGCGGTTGGCAAATGCGCCAGCCGCCTCGTTTTTTTGTGCACTCCAGACGCCCTAGCCAATAAGCGGCAGGTGCTGCTTCGCCGTTCCCCAGTTTCCCAGCTTGCGGCTTTTCGCTCGCTCCAACAGCTGCTCGACGTCCGCGATTGAGAAAGCGTCGGAGCGATCGATCTGCTCCAGCTCGTCCCAGCCGACCGGCGCGGCCACCGGCATTCCGGAGCGGGCTCGGGCGGAATAGGGCATGATCGCCGTCGCCGTGCGCTGGTTGCGCAGGAAGTCGAGGAAGATACGCCCCCGCCGCCGCGGCTTCGGAAGCGCGACCGTGAAGTGCTTCGGGTCGGCTTCGGCCAGCGTCGAACAGAAGGCCTTGGCGAACTCGCGAACCGAGTCCCATTTGGCCTCGGGCAGGAGCGGGACGACGATGTGGATGCCCTTGCCGCCGGAGAGCAACGCGAAGCTCTCGAGGCCCAGCGCTTTGAACGAGCGGTGCAGCTGAAACGCGGCCTCCTTGATCGTTTCGAATGACAGCTTCGGATCCGGATCGAGGTCGATCACCATCCGGTCCGGAGTCTCGACCTCGCC
>DASVXR010000148.1:0-2694 GCA_036392595.1 Sphingomicrobium sp. | reverse complement strand
TTCATCAGCCTCGAAGGCGGGGAGGGGGTCGGCAAATCGACGCAGGTCAAGGCGCTGGCGGCAGAACTGCGCGAGCGAGGCATCGACGTGGTCGAAACGCGCGAACCCGGCGGAAGCGAGGGTGCGGAGAGAATCCGTGAGCTGCTATTGACCGGCGCCGAGGAACGGTGGGGGGCTCGGTGTGAAGCTCTGCTGTTTGCTGCCGCCAGGGCGGATCATGTGGAGAAGACTATTCGTCCGGCCCTTGAAGGCGGCCGCTGGGTCTTGAGCGACCGTTTCGTCGACAGCTCGCTCGCATACCAGGGCGGCGCCGGCGGTCTTGGCATCGAGGTTCTGCGGGCGATCAATGCTTTTGCGATCGGCGAGTGGTTCCCGGATCGCACCCTCGTGCTGACGCTCGACGAGGGCCCCGAGCGCGCCCGCTCCCGCGACGTGGACGGAAGCGACCGGATCGGTGGCCGTTCGGAGGACTATCACCGCAAGGTGGAAGCGGCTTTTCACATTATCGCGGCCGAAGAGCCGGACCGGGTAAAGCTGATCGAAGCGTCAGGCCCGCCTGACCAGGTCACTCGGCGCCTGCTCGAGGCCATCGGAGACCTGCTGCCATGATCGTCGGCCAAGACCGCGCGGTGGAGCAGTTCGCAAGCGCCTGGGACTCGCGCAAGCTCCACCATGCCTGGCTGCTTGCGGGACCCAAGGGCGTCGGCAAGGCGAGTTTCGCCCATTCGGCGGCCCGGCGCGTGCTCGCCGATGCTGCCGGGCCTGCCTCGGAGTTGCCTGGCATCGAAACGCCGGACGAACATCCTATCGTGAAGCTCGTCGAGGCCGGCAGCCACCCCGACATGCGCTGGCTCCAGCGGCTGGAGAACGACAAGGGCAATCTCAATCGCAACATCAAGGTCGATCAGATCCGCGAGCTTGGTGAGTTCATGGGAATGACCGCAGCCCTCTCCGCGTGGCGCGTCGCAGTGATTGACAGCGTCGATGACCTCGAGCCTTCGGCTTCCAATGCGCTCCTCAAAATCCTCGAGGAGCCGCCGGCGAACACCATCTTCTTTCTCATCAGCCATGCCCCCGGGCGCCTGCTTCCGACGATCCGCTCCCGCTGCCGGCGCCTCGATTTCCAGGCGCTGAGTGATGACGCCATGACGTCAATTCTCGAAGAGCGCGCGCCGGAGATCAGCGCTTCGGAACGCCAGAAGATCATCGCCATGTCCTTCGGCTCCGCGGGGCGGGCGCTCGCCTTTGCAGAGCTGGGGCTGGCGAAGCTCGAGGACGCGGCGCTTGCCATCCTCCGCCAGGGGGATCCGACGAATGCACGCCGCTCCGACCTCGCGCTGGAGTTGGGCAAGAAGGCTGCCGCGGAACGCTACGCGGCATTTCTCGACCTGGCGCCCTCGCTGATCGCACGCGAGGCCCGGCGCCTCGACGGCGGCCCGCGCGAGCGCGCGCTCGACGCCTATGCCAAGGCGCGCGAGCTTGCGGCCATCGCGCCGCGGCTGTCGCTCGACCCTGCCGCGACGGTGTTCCAGATCGCCGGAATCCTCGCCGAGGTTGCCGAACCAGCGACCAGGCCGGGTCGTCCTTGATCGGACGACCTGAAGCATGCCCCCGGCATGCTCCCCCTGGTCGCTTCCTTGAAGCGCTAAACCTCGGCGGCTAGGGCATCCGCATGGGCGAGCCCTTCTACATCACGACGGCGATCAGCTATCCCAACGGCCCGCCGCACATCGGGCACGCCTATGAGGCGATCGCCGCCGACGCCATCGCCCGTTTTCAACGCGCGCAGGGCCGCGACGTGCGCTTTCAGACAGGCACCGACGAGCATGGGTTGAAGATGGCCCAAGCGGCGCGCGCCGAAGGCGTAGAGCCGCGCGAATTCGCCGACAAAATGTCGCGTCTTTTCCAGCAGATGTGCGACGCTCTTAACGTGTCCTACGATCGCTTCTTCCGCACCTCGCAGCCCGATCATTACCGTGCGAGCCAGGCGATCTGGAAGGCGATGGAGGAGAGGGGGGACCTTTACCTCGACCGCTACGAGGGTTGGTACTCCGTCCGCGACGAGGCCTATTACGAGCCGGAGGAGCTCAGCAGCGCGGAGGACGGAAGCAAGCTCTCGCCGCAGGGAACGCCTGTCGAGTGGACAGTGGAGGAGAGCTGGTTCTTCCGTCTGTCGAAGTATCAGCAGCCCTTGCTCGACCTTTATGCGGCGAATCCGCAGTTCATCCAGCCGGCGAGCCGCCGCAACGAGGTCGTGCGCTTCGTCGAGGGTGGGCTGAAGGATCTCAGCATCTCGCGCACCAGCTTCGACTGGGGCGTGCCGGTGCCCGGCAGCAACGACCATGTGATGTATGTCTGGCTCGACGCGCTGACCAACTACATCACGGGCCTGGGCTATCCCGACGATACGGAGCTCTGGCGCCGCTACTGGCCGGCGAACGTCCATCTGATCGGCAAGGACGTGGTGCGTTTCCACGCCGTTTATTGGCCAGCCTTCCTCATGTCAGCGGGCATCGAGCTGCCGAAGCAGGTATATGGCCACGGCTTCCTGCTGAGCCGCGGCGAGAAGATGTCGAAGAGCGTCGGCAATGTCGTCGATCCGATGGTGCTCGCGGATCGGTTCGGCGTCGATGCGCTCCGTTATTTCCTTCTGCGCGAAGTGCCGTTCGGCCAGGACGGAAGCTACAGCGCCGA
>DASVXR010000147.1:0-4000 GCA_036392595.1 Sphingomicrobium sp. | reverse complement strand
AATGACCGGGTCGAGCTTGCCCGCGCGCGCCGCTTCGGTGAGGTCGCGGGCATATTTCTTGAGCGCGTCATAGCGGTCCTCGGCGCTCTGCGTGTCCGCCGTGCGGCCACCGCGAAGCTTGTCGATCGCGGCGTTGAGGTTCTGCGCGGTGACTCCTGCTTTCGCCAGCGCGCCTCCAACGTCGCTATTCTTCGCAAGCGCCATCGCCAGCAGCATGCGCTCGACCGTCACATATTGGTCGCCCGCCTTCTTCGCGACCTGCTCGGCCTGGTCGAGGATCCGGATCGTGTCGCCGTCGAGCGCAGGGGCCTGCGTCGCGCCGCTGCCGGTGACCGCCGGGATCTTGGCAACGAGCATGTCCGCTTCGCGCTGGGCAGCCTTCGGATCGCCCCCGGCCGCCTGGATCAGCCCGGCGGCCATGCCCTGCTCGTCGTCGAGCAGCGCTTTCAGCAAATGCGCCGGAGCGATGCGCTGATGATGCTCGCGAACCGCGATGGTCTGCGCGGCCTGCAGGAAGCCACGGGCGCGGTCGGTCAGCTTCTCGAAATCCATAGATTACCCCTCTTACGCGGGGCTGATATGGTGTTGCAATATGGCAACACAAGGCCGACGCCCACCTTAGTGTTGCTGGGAGTTCCCTCGCTCGGGTGCCGGCGCAGGCGGCGGCGGGGCAAGGGGGGTAGCGGCAGGCGTCGGAGCTGCTGCGACAGCCGGCGTCGTCGCCGTACCGCTCGGCGGCGGAAGCGGCTGGCCGACGCTCGCGATATCCTCCGGATGGATCAGCGGCGGGCATTCGGCCGCCACGGCCGGGTCCATGTTCCACCGGCGATATTTGGTGCTGTCCACGTGGAAGCGCAGGAAGGCATAGAAGCCGAGGCCGGCATTATATTCCGCCCCATGCTGCGAATGGATGCCGCAGAGCGTCCGCATCAGCGCCACGCGCGTCGTCGGGCGAAGCGGTACCATGTCGATCGCCGAATCCTCCTTGTGAGCGCTTTCGGGCGCACCGCCGGCGCACTGGTTGAGCTGCGGATTGCGATAGACGGAGACGGCCTCGACCGGTCCGACAGCGGGGATCACATAGTCTCGGACGTAGCGCAGAGTCTGGACCATGTGCGGCCATTCGTCGCTCGGCGGCACTTCGAACGGCTGGCCGCCGCACTCGCGCCAGGAGGTCGCGGTGCGAAGCAGCTGCCAGGTGGGCAGGATGCCGCTCACCTGCGCGGACGTGAGATAATCGTTGAAGGCCTTCACCTGCGCCGCGCGCCAGGGGGCAGCAAGGTACCAGGAACGATAGCCGGGCTCGTCCTGGCCGTCGCTGATATAGTCCTTCGCCGGGTCCCAGGCTTGGGGCGCGGCAAAAGGCGCGGCGGGCATGGCCGCCGGTGCCTGGGCCGCGAAAAAGGCCATTGCTGTCAAAAGGCTAAGCATCAGCAGCGATGATACTCTCATGCACCAGCTTGAAAAGCGGTGAACAGCGGCCGACATCGCAGGAATGACTCAGCCCATCGAAGTCGACCTGCCGCACAAGCTCGGCAAGGACGAAGCCCGGCGGCGCATCGCCAATAACGTCCACAAGCTCGAAACGCATATCCCGGGCGGAGCGCAGGTCCAGTCCGGCTGGGTCGGCGACCAGCTCAACCTAGACGTCGCTGCGATGGGGCAATCGGTGACGGCGACGATCGACGTCATGGAAACCAAGGTCCGGCTGAAGGTGCTCCTGCCGCCCATGCTCGGGATGTTCGGAGGCCTGATTCAGGCCGCGCTGCAGAGCAAGGGCGGCGCCCTGCTTGAGGATCATAGCAAGGGCTGACGGTCGCCAGCCACGCCGCTAAGCTTCATCAAAACGGAGGCGTCATGCGGCATTTCGCGGTGGTCGGTTCAGGTCCGGCGGGCTTCTACACGGCCGAGGCGCTGGAGAAGGCGTACGGCGACAAGGCGCGCGTTGACATCCTCGACCGCTTTCCGGTCCCCTACGGTCTCATCCGCTTCGGAGTCGCACCGGACCACCAGTCGCTGAAGGCCGTCAGCAAGCGCTACGACAAGGTCGCGGAAAGCGCCGGCG
The DNA here is from genome assembly GCA_036392595.1 of Sphingomicrobium sp. Classification (GTDB taxonomy): domain Bacteria; phylum Pseudomonadota; class Alphaproteobacteria; order Sphingomonadales; family Sphingomonadaceae; genus Sphingomicrobium. Next base: position 1,935 of record DASVXR010000147.1, on the reverse strand, counting down.
TCGACTTCATCGGCAACGTCACCGTCGGCCGCGACGTCTCCGTCGCCGAGCTTCTCGACCTCTATGACGCCGTGATCCTCGCCATCGGCGCTCCGCACGACCGCAAGCTCGGGATCCCCGGCGAGGACCTGCCCGGAGTGATCGGCTCGGCCGAGTTCGTCGGCTGGTACAACGGCCATCCCGATTTCGCCGATCTCGACCCACCCCTCGGCGGCACGCATGCGGCCGTGATCGGCAACGGCAATGTCGCGCTCGACTGCGCACGCATCCTCTCCAAGAACCGTCACGAGTTCGAAGGATCGGACATCGTAGGCCATGCACTGGACGCGCTCGACCATTCGGCGATCAGAACCATCACCATCCTCGGGCGTCGCGGCCCGCATCAGATCGCGATGACCCCGAAGGAGCTGGGCGAGCTAGGCCATCTCGAGGCCGCTTCGCCGGTCGTGGACATCGCCGACTTCCCATCGGTCGAGGCCGACGAGGCGCTCGAACCCGGGCAGCGCAAGTCCATCACCATCCTGCGCGAATTCGCCGCCACTCCGCCGGATGCGGCGAAGCCCAAGCGCATGGTCTTCGACTTCTTCGCCAAGCCGGTCCGGATCGAAGGCGACCGCAACGCGGAGAAGATCGTCGTCGAGCGGACCGAGCTGGACGAAAACGGAGCTGCGCGGGGCACGGGCGAAACTTATGAAGTCCCCGCTTCCCTGATCATCACCGCCATCGGCTATTGGACTCCGCAGATCGAGGGCGTGCCGTACGACGAGCGCGGCACGAAATTCCTCAACGATGGCGGAAAGATCGCGGACCGGCTCTACGCCGTCGGCTGGGCGCGGCGCGGTCCGACGGGCACCATCGGCACCAATCGCCCCGACGGCTACGAGGTCGCCGACCTGATTGCCGCCGCCATGCCGGCGGGAAGCTCGGGCGACCGCTCCGGCGCGACAGGGCTGAAGCAGTTGCTGGAAAGCCGCGGCGTCATGGCCACCGACTACGACGACTGGCGCAAGATCGAGGAGACGGAAGTGGCCCGCGCCCGCCCCGGAAGCCCACGCGAGAAGTTCGTTCGCCCGGAGGAGTGGCTGCAGACGATTGGACGCTGAAACTCGCCTTGCGCTAACGCCAACCCCCCTCTATCTAGCCGCGGCCTTGGCTCCCGCCGCGACCTCAGTCGCACTCAAGCGGGTTCCGGTCGGGGAGTAGCTCAGCCTGGTAGAGCACTGTCTTCGGGAGGCAGGGGCCGGAGGTTCGAATCCTCTCTCCCCGACCATCACTCTGTAGCCGTTATCTTAACCATCTTCGCTTAACCCGCGGCCCATGGGCTGTGTCGCTCGACGCCTGCGTACCAGAGGCGCGATCCCATTGGGCTGCGCGCTCGCCGCGCTATGGGCGTCCCCGGCCGCGGCGTCGGATTTGAAACTGTTCACCCCCGATACGCTCGAAGTCACTGGCGACCTGCGCCTCGTGGCCGTCGACGGAGAGAAGAGCTGGCTCAACGGCGGCTTCGGCAAGCTTCGCTCGGGCCGAGACGGGAGTGGGCCGGTTCAGCTGCAGCTCGGCAATGTCGATCTCATCTGGCAGCCGCAATTCACCTGGTCGCTGTCGGCGACGATCGTCGGGTCGCTCCAGGGAGGCGAGCGCACCGAGGCGGGCCTCAGCCAGGCCTATCTCGGCTTCAGGCCGATGCGCGGCCGGACGGTCGCTTTCTCGGCGCGCGCCGGCCTCATGTTTCCCCCCGTCAGCCTCGAGCATGAAGGCGCCGACTGGCACGTCGCGGATTCGATCACTCCATCGGCGATCAACAGCTGGATCGGCGAAGAGGTCCGCCCGGTAGCCGCCGAAGCGAGCGTCGGCACCGACCTCGGCCGCCACAAGCTGCGCGCGACCGCCGCCCTGATGGCCGCCAACGACACCTCCGGCACCTTGCTGACCTAT
>DASVXR010000146.1:0-2135 GCA_036392595.1 Sphingomicrobium sp. | reverse complement strand
CCGCTTCGTCCGAGAATCCCGGGCGCCATTTGTCTTCCTGGCCGATGTTCGGCTGGACGACGCGGATGGGCCGGCCCCACGGTTGCTCGGGAAGGCGCAGGCCTTGCGCCGCTGGAGGAGCGCGGCCCGGCAATGGCGGCGCCGGTGCCTGGGTCGGCGGCTTGTCGGATACGCCCAGCAACGTCGTGCAGCAGGGCCCCGGCACACCGACAGGCGGGAGGAGCAACAGCAGCCCGAGCGCGGCAGCGATCGCCACGCCTGCCTGCCAGCGACGGCTTGCGATGAGCCAGATCGCGCCTCCGGCGAGAACGACCAGCAGCGAAAGGCTGTAGGTCCCCAGGTACGGCGCCACGCGGAGCCATGGCGTATCATCGAGAGTCGCTCCGAGCGGGTTCCACGGGAAGCCGGTGAACATGGTGCCGCGCAGCCACTCCGCCAGCGCCCAGGCTCCCGCTAGCGACAGGACGAGCGCTAGGGGACGATTGCCTTTGAACCGCCATGCGAGCCCGGTGGCGATCGCGGGATAGATGGCGAGGTACAGGGAGAGGAGAACCACGGCGATCCACCCGAGCCAGGCCGGCATCGCCGCCTGGTAGGTGAAAGCCGTCGCGATCCAGTTGAGGCCGATCGCGAACTGGCCGACGCCAAACGCCCAGCCAGTCGCCAGCGACTGCCGCAGCGACCTGGCGCGCCAGACCAGCTCGCACAGCGCCGCGATCGCGAGCGGCATCACCGGCCACAGGCCGACGGGCGCAAATGCGAAGGCGGAGGCCGCCCCCGCGAAGGTGGCGATGAGGATTGCGGGCATTGCGGCGCTGGCTAGCCAACGAACCTCTGGACAGCAACAAGCATGGCGAGCAGGGCAGCGCCATGAGCCTGCCGCCCTTTCATCTCGCCTTTCCCGTCGACGATCTCGCCGCCGCGCGCCGTTTTTACGGGGAATTGCTCGGCTGCCCCGAGGGGCGAAGCGCCGATCACTGGGTCGATTTCGACCTCTACGGACACCAGATCGTCGCGCATCTGGCTCCCGACGCGGTGCAGAGGCGCGCGACCAACCCGGTCGACGGCGAGGACGTGCCGGTGCCGCATTTCGGCGCCGTTCTGCCGATGCAGCAATGGAAGGCGCTGGCCGAGCGGCTCGAGGGCTCCGGCGTCGAGTTCGTCATCAGGCCGACGATCCGCTTCCAGGGAGAGCCGGGCGAGCAGGCGACGATGTTCCTGCTCGATCCCGCCGGAAACGCGCTCGAATTCAAAGCAATGGCCGATCCGGCCAAGCTGTTCGCGAAGAACTAGTCCTCGGCTCCCGCGCTTTCGGGTTCCGGCGCGTGGAGGCGGACGCGAAGGATCCGGCGCGGGTCGGAATCGACGGCTTCCAGCTTCCAGCCCGACGGGTGAGTCACGCATTCCCCCTTCGCCGGAATGTGGCCGGCGAGGAGGAACACAAGGCCGCCGAGCGTATCCACCTCATCCTCTTCCCAGGTCAGGCGCGGATCGACGGCCTGGGCAAGCTCCTCGAGCTCGATCCGGGCGTCGGCTTCCCACACGCCGTCCTCGAGCAGGGTGAGCAGGCCCGCTTCGGCCTCGTCATGCTCGTCCTCGATGTCGCCGACGATCTCCTCGACCACGTCCTCGATCGTGACGAGCCCCTCGGTCCCCCCGAACTCGTCGACGACGATCGCGAGGTGGATGCGCTCGCTGCGCATCCGGGCGAGAAGCTCGATCACTCCCATGGATTCGGGCACGAAGAGAGGAGTGCGCATCAGGGCGCTCAGCGACCGTTCGCGCGACGGGTCGCCGCTGGCGACGAACACGTCCTTGATGTGCACCATCCCGACCACCTCATCGAGGCTCTCGCCATAGACGGGGAGCCGGCTGTGCCCCGCGTCGGCGAAGGCGCGGATCAGCTCGTCGAAGCTGATGTTCGACGGAACCGCCATGATGTCGCCGCGGGTCACGCAAATGTCGCCGGCCGTCTGCTCTCCGAAATGCAGGAGGTTGCGCAGCATCTGACGCTCGGGCGGCGTGAGGTCGCCGGCGACTGGGCGGGAGTCCTCCGCCTCGTCGATTGCCTCCTCGATCTCCTCGCGCAGCGTCTGCTCGCCCTCGTCGCCGAAGATCAGGTGCTGGATCCCGCG
>DASVXR010000145.1:0-2347 GCA_036392595.1 Sphingomicrobium sp. | reverse complement strand
GCATGCTCCGCGAGCGAAATGAGCATGCTGTCGACTGTGCCTCTATGCCCGGCTGGCTCCTTGGCCGGCCGGATCGCCACATGGCCGTCGGTGAGCGTGATGAGCTCGCTGCCGCCGCCGACGTAGATTCTGTCCGGTTCGATTCGCTCGCCCTGCGCGGCGGCTTTGACGGGCAGGTCGGTCTGCTTCCCCAGGGCTTCCACGACCATGTCGACCGCAAGGCCGTCCTGCTGCCGGACGGCGATGACGTAGGAGACTCCTGGATCGCTGCCGAGCGCAGAAAAGAGCGAGAGCAGCGACCTTAGCGATGCGGCGCAGACGCCAATGCCGACGATCGCAAGAGGCTCTGCGGGTTGATCCTCCCTGGATCGCCGTGACGGCTTCTTCAACCTGCTTTCCCGTTCCGCCACGCCAGTGGTCCTGACTCAAGGAGCCCCTACTAGCCCTTAAGGCCACAGGGCAGAAGCGAATTCAGGCGGCCTCCGGGCGATTCGTCGTTCCGTTGTGAAGAGAGGCGATCGCGGCTTCCCTGAGGATCGTCGCATAGCGCGAATATTCCTCCGCCCGCGCTTCGTACAGCTCCGCGACGGCAGTACGCCCGGTCTGCCGGGCATCCTCCGCCATCCGTGTGACCAGCGTGACGCGCTCCTCCATCATGCGGAGCGCGATGCGCATGGCCTCCTCGACCTGGTCCGCGCGCGAAGCGAGAATCTCGGCGGTCAACGCGTGCCCTATCTGGCAACGATAGCGGAGCGGCTCCTCGCCCCTGACCTCCGACAGGACCCCTTGGCAGTCGGGACAGCTGAGCGCGCTTGGGTCCGCAATCTCGCGAAGCGTCTCAGCTCCAAGGCGCGCTCCGCGGGCAATCTGCACTTCGAGTTGAAGGCTCTTGGGCGGCTCGCGCGCTTCGCCGGCGGCCTCCGTGACGATCCCCGCGATCAAGCGTCCGAGTTCTCTTGCCGGCGCGACCTGGTCCGCCTCGACGACTTCCAGGGCCGCAAGCGGCATCTGGTCGGACTGTGCATCCAGCGGGTGCTGTACGATGGCCGTTCCGCCACATGCCTTGATGGCGCTCAGCCCGGATGCTCCGTCATTCAGCATTCCGCTGAGCACGACGCCCACGGTGCGGGGCCCGTAAGACAAAGCCGCCGAACGGAACAAAGGGTCGATCGCCGGTCGCGTCATGTTCTCGCGCGGGCCGTCGCCCAGCCTCACCGTGCCGTCGACCACCAGCAAATGATGGTCCGGAACCGCGACATATATCTTCCCCCGCTCGATCGGCTGCCCGTCGGCGGCCTCGACGACCGGTACCGGACCGATCCTGGCAAGCGCATCCGCGAGATAACCCGCCGAGTGAGTCGGGACGTGCGTCGCGACGAAGATGCTGGCGGGAATGTCGGCCGGCAGGTCGGCCACGATCTGCCGCAGGACGGCGTGGCTCCCCGCCGACCCGCCAATAACGACAATGTCCTTGGTGGGCATGCATGCCCCTTTCGAAAGCCAAGCGAACTCGATGCACTTCCGTTCCCTTTGGAACGCATGCCGAGGCCATTCGCTTGGGTAAAGGACAGGGCATCAGAATGACCGTCGAACCCCTGCACGGAATGCGCGTCCTCGTCGTGGAGGACGAATTTTACATGGCCGACGATCTCGTCCGGGCGCTCGAATGCGCCGGAGCGACGCCGGTCGGGCCATTCGGCTCAGTCCGCCAGGCGCAGGATGCGGTCGCGCGGAATGGGATCGACGCCGCGGTGCTCGATCTCAACCTACACGGCACGCGGAGCGACGATCTCGCGAAGCAGCTGAACGACGCCAAGGTGCCGATCCTGATCGTATCCGGCTACAGCGTCGAGGCCCTCCCGCCCGAGCTGCGCCACTTGAAGCGACTCGAAAAGCCCATCAATTGCGGCGCCATCATCTCCGCCCTCTCGGAACAGGTCGAAAGCGCGCCCTAGGGCAGTGCCGCCCCGTCCGGCGCGACGAAATGCCGCCTCGCCTCAACCGAGAAAAGCCGCTCGCCCGAATAGAAGCGCAGCGGCCAGTCGCGCCTCCCCATCGGCGAAAGCAGGAGCTCGTTCACGAGCTCGTGCAGCGGCTCCCCTGGATCGGCTTCCGCGAGGAACAGCCGGACGCCGTGCAGGAACACGCGGGTGATCGTCTCGTGATAGCCCTGAGTGTCGTCGTTCACTCCCCCCACGCTCTCGTTGAAGCGGCGGATGATGCCCGGCAGCTCCTTGTCGAGGTCGATGTCGGCGCGCCTCAGCAACAGATAGGTCGTCGCGGCGAGATGGGCCTCGTGAGTCCATTCGGCCCGCGAGAGCGTCCGCGCGACAAGGCCTTCGCCGAG
>DASVXR010000144.1:0-3833 GCA_036392595.1 Sphingomicrobium sp. | reverse complement strand
AAGCTATCCCGAGCATCAGCGTGCCCGCCGGCGTTTGGGAAAGCGGCGTTCCGGCACTGTCGTCCGCCTCGATTCCCCAGCGCCTGAGCAGCGCCGACACCCTCGTGGCGAGCTGCCGGTCAGGGGTGGCGAGCGCCGCTGTCTTGCCCGGCGTTTCCAGTGCCTCCCGCAGCGCGAGCGCTATGGCTTGCGCTTCCGATGCAGCATCGGGAAGCTCCGCGACGCGCACTCCCGACAAGCGCCGCTCCGAAGCCCGAAGATGCTGCCACTTGTGGGAGAAATCGGGCGCGGCCATCGCGTTGGCGGCGGCGCGCGCTCGCCCGGGCGAAGAGGCTGCCCGTCCGCCATAATGCCATGGCTCGACCTCTTCGCGGCGGACTCCCATACGGTCGAGCAGGAGCTTCAGGTGATATTGCGGATGTGCGGGGTCGCCGGCGCCCTCGTCATTCGGGCCAAGCGCGTCCCATTCCTCGTCCGGCATGATGCTCGCCAGGCTGAGCCCCGGCAGCACGACCATCCCGCCGTCCATCCAGGCGACGCGCGCAAGCACGGCGGCCACAGCGGGAGCCGCCGTGGTGATTCCGGCAGCGACGGTGAAGCCCTCCGGCGGCGCCTCTGCCCACCGCTCCGCAAGGCGATGGAGCAGGAGATTGCGGCGCTCGGCGAGGTCGATTGCTCCGCGTTCCTGCAGGACCGCCGGCCAAGCTTGATAAATGAGCTGGAGTCGCGCGAGCGAATGCTGCCAATGCTTCGCAAGCTCGCCCGCTTCGCCCACGGCTTCGGCAAGGCGGCTGGGATCGATCTGCTCCACGAGCAGCGCATCGAGCGTGCGCGCCAGGTCGGCGGCGAGGCGCAGCGCCTCGGCGGCGCTCGCTCCGCTCCTCCCAAGGATTGAGGCGAGAGTCAGGAGCCGCTCCAGCGGATCGATTGCGCGCGGCACCGGCGGCCCGTCATCGATGGGGTCGAGCGCTCCGCCAATCCTTTCGTCGATTTCCGGGTCCCCGATCGGGATCAGCCGAGGGAGCAGCAGCCCGCTTCCGCTCGCGCGCACAAAGGCCTCGGTGACGGACCGGACAGCGCGGTTATTCGGGAGCAGGATTCTCCCGCGGGCGAGGCCGAGCGGATCCTTGCCGAAGCGCTTGATCAGCCCCTCTGCGAGCGCATCGGCGAACGAGCGGTGAGTGGGGATCGTGAAGACTGCGGGGCGCAGCGGCCCTTCACGCATTCTCGAGAGTCGCTTCCGTCATGGTGATCGACTTGGGCGTCCCGACGTCGAACCACAGACCCTGGTGGACGGCGCCGAAGCACCGCCCCTCCTCGATCGCGCGGTTCCACAGGACGTTGGTCGAGAAGGGCCCCTCCGGAGCATCGCGCAGGAGGCGCTTCGAGATCATCTGGATTCCGGTGAAGACGAACGGCGCGACATGGCTTTTCTCGCGGCGCCGGAGCCTTCCGGTGCGATCCATGTGGAAGTCGCCCATGCCCTTGTGATTCTCCGCGCGCGCCAGCGGAACGAGGAGCAGGAGGGCATCCATCTTCTTGTCGTCCCAGTGGGAGGCGAGGAGCTTCAGCGTGTCCGCGGGCCCGTCGATCCAAAGATTGTCGCTGTTGATCGCGAGAAAGGGGTCGCTGTCGATCAGCGGCTCGGCCTGGACAAGGCCTCCCCCGGTTTCCATCAGCAGCTTCCGCTCATCGGAGATTGCGATCTCAAGCCCGTGCGAGCGCGTCGCGAGATGCGCTTCGACTGCGTCGGCGAGATAGTGGACGTTGACCACCACCTTTTTCACGCCCGCGGCTTTCAGCCGCTCGAGCACGTGGTCGAGCAGCGACTGCCCCGCCACCTCGATCAGCGGCTTCGGCTTGGTCGCCGTCAGCGGGCGCATGCGCTTGCCCAGGCCCGCGGCCATGATCATCGCGGTGTGCGGAACCTCGGCGGGGACTTCGGCGCGGAGGCGCAGCGCTCGCTTTGCCGTGCTCACGCGGCCTCTTTCCAGGGCTCGCGCCGGTGCTCTGGCCTGACATTCGTATCGAACCAGTCGCGCACGGGCTTCAGGTGCGGCTGCTCCAGGTCGCGTTCGAGCAGTCCCCACATGCGCGGCTGGAAGCGGCGGTAGTGCGGCTTGTTGTCGCGCTTCCACAGGCGCGTGAAGACTCCGAGGATGCGCGTGTTGCGCTGAGCCGCCAGCGCCCAATAGGCGCGCTCGAACGTCTCGCCGCTGCCGGTGGCCGCGACATAGCGGTCGATCATCGCCCGCTCGATCTCGGGCGGAACGTCGCGGCGCGCGTCCTCCAGCACCGAGGCAAGGTCGTAGGCCGGATGACCGACCAGCGCGTCCTGGAAATCGAGCAGGCCGAAGGACCCGACGCCCTCGCGGCCGTTGACGAGCATGATGTTCTCCGCGTGATAGTCGCGCAGCACCGTCACCGGCCCGAGGCCATCCTTCTCGACGGGCGCGAGGACCTCGGTCCAGGCGGCGCGATAGGCGTCTGCGTCGGCTTCGAGACCCACGGCGGGGCAATACCAGTCGGTGAACAGCTCCAGCTCTTCCAGCCACTGCTCGAGCCCGTGGACCGGCAGCCCGTCCATCGGCGGATGCTGGTGCAGCTGGACGAGGACGTCGGTCGCAAGCTCGTAGAGCTCCAGCTCCCGATGAGGGTCGGTGTCGAGGGTCTCCCGAAGACGCGAGTCACCGAAATCGCGGAGGAGAAGCAGCCCTTTCTCGAGGTCCCGGGCAAGGATCTCGGGCGCGCTGAGGCCGCGCCCGATCAGCCACTCGGCGACCGCGACGAACGGGCGCGGATCCTCGTGCGGCGGCGGAGCATCCATCAGCACCGCGGTCCGGTCTCCGTGGACGACACGGAAGTAGCGCCGGAACGACGCGTCGCCGGCGAGCGGCAGGATCTCGGCTCCCCGCCACCCGCAAGTGGCAAGGAAATCATGGGCATATGCCGGGGGACTCATCGTGGCGGCCATCGTCCCTCCCATGACGGGGGGACCTTCGCTGTCAAGATTCTGTCGCCGTCCCGAGCGAAGTCGAGCGACAGCGCGAGGGCGTCGTCCCATGCGTTGGCGCCCGCTCGCTCGGGCCATTCGACCAGCAGGACCGCGTCGGCGGCGGCGTCGAGGCCCAGCTCCTCGAGCTCCGACGGCTCCTCGATCCGGTAGAGGTCGACGTGCCAGACCGGCGGGTCGACATCCTCATAAGGCTGAACGATCGAGAAGCTGGGGCTCGGCACCTCGCCTTGATGCCCGAGTGACGCGAGAAAGCCACGGGCCAGCGCCGTCTTTCCGACGCCAAGCGGCCCCGACAAGGTGATGACGTCCCCTGCCCTGGCGCGAGCGGCAAGCTCCGCGCCGAGCCGCGCCGTGGCCTCCTCATCGTCCAGGATCACGGCTTGGAGCCGCGCGGAATGGTCAGCGTGACGGTGGTGCCCTTCCCCTTCTTCGATTCGAGCTCGACCGTCCCGCCATGCGCCTCGATGAACTGGCGCGTGAGCGGCAGTCCCAGCCCAAGAGCGGCCTCGCCGCGGACTCCCGCCTCCTCGACGCGGGCGAAGCGGTCGAACACGTGCGGAAGGTCTTCCTTGGCGATGCCCGAGCCATTGTCGGCGATTCGGACGATGGCCTTCTGCTCGTCACCTTCGGCCTTCAGCGTGATGCGCCCCTTCCGGTCGGTATAAGCGAGCGCATTCTGGAGCACGTGCTCCACGGATTCCCTGAGGCGCCGGGCATCGCCGAACACGAAGCCGGCGCTTGGATCGATTTCGGCTTCCAGCTTCTGCGATTTCTCCGCGGCGCGCGGCCTCGCCGTTTCGAGAGCCGCCTTGCAAAG
>DASVXR010000143.1:0-19698 GCA_036392595.1 Sphingomicrobium sp. | reverse complement strand
CTCGCTTTCCCACAGGACGTGGACGTCGGCCTAGCGGTCGCGAACCTTGGGCGGTCAAGCATCCGCTACCGGATTGGCATCTTCCCGGCAGACGGGGACCAGGCCGCAGCTCAGGGCGAGTTCGTACATGTCGTGGTGGATCGCGCGAACCGCCGCCCTGTCGAAATTCCGCGGAGTTGGCGAGTAGCGCTCGAGGCGATCAGCTAGCGCAGATCCGCGCCTTCGCCGCCGCATACTGATCCGCGAGCAGGTCGATATATTCAGCGGCGGGGCGGACGCGGTCGACCACGCCGATGCCCTGGCCCGAGCCCCATATGTCTCGCCAGGCCTTCGACTTGCTCGATCCTTCGGAGCCGAACTTCATCGTGTCCAGGCTTCCAGCCGAGAGATTGTCGGGGTCGAGCCCGGCCGCGACGATCGACGAGCGCAGGTAATTTCCGTGCACTCCGGTAAACAGATCGGAATAGACGATGTCCGCGGCGCCGCTGTCGACGATCGCCTGCTTATACTCGGGTGGTGCGTTCGCCTCCTCGGTCGCGATGAAGGGTGAGCCGACATAGGCGAGGTCGGCGCCTGCTGCCCGCGCGGCTAGGACCGAGCCGCCGTTGGCGATCGCTCCGGAGAGGATCAGAGGCCCGTCGAACCAGGCGCGGATTTCCTGGATCAGCGCAAAGGGCGACCAGCGTCCCGCGTGCCCGCCCGCGCCGGAAGCCACCGCGATGATCCCGTCCGCGCCTTTCTCAACCGCCTTTCGAGCGAAGCGGTCGTCGATGATGTCATGAAGCGTGATCCCGCCCCACGAATGCACCGCTTCGTTCAGCTCGACACGCGCACCAAGCGAGGTGATCACGATCGGCACCTTCCACTTCGCGCAAATCTCCATGTCATGCTCGAAGCGGTCGTTGGAGCGGTGGACGATCTGGTTGACGGCGAAGGGCGCGGCCGGATTGTCGGGGTGGTCGCGATCCCAGGCGGCGAGCGTCTCGGTGATCTCATGCAGCCACTCGTCAAGCTTCTCGGCCGGACGCGCATTCAGCGCTGGGAAGCTCCCGACGATGCCGGAGGTGCACTGGGCGATCACCAGCTTCGGGTTGGACACGATGAACATCGGCGCCCCGATCACGGGGATGCGAAGCCGCTGGAGGATCGGCGGAAGGCTCAAAGACGATGATACTCGCGGTACCACGCGACGAAGCGCGGGACGCCCTCGTCGATGGTGGTGGCCGGCTGGAACCCGTGGTCGCGCTCGATCGCGCTGATGTCGGCGAACGTGTCCTTCACGTCGCCGGGCTGCATCGGCTGCGGGTCGAGCAGCGCCTTCTTGCCGGTCGCCTGCTCGAGCAGTTCGACCACCCGCATCAGGTCTTCGCTGCGGCTGTTGCCGATATTGTAAAGGGCGTGCGGAGCGCTGCTCCCGCCGGCCTTGGTCGAGCCGTCGTCGGCGGGCGGGCTGTCGAGGCACGCGACCACCCCGCGGACGATATCGTCGATGTAGGTGAAGTCCCGCCGCATCTCGCCGCCGTTGTAGAGCGGCAGCGGCTCACCGGCGAGCAGCGCCTTCGTAAAGATCCACATCGCCATGTCTGGCCGGCCCCACGGGCCATAGACGGTGAAGAAGCGAAGTCCGGTCGAAGGCAGGCGATGAAGGCTCGCGTAGCACTCGCTCAGGAGCTCGTCGGCCTTCTTGGTCGCGGCGTAGAGCGACAGCGGGTGGTCGACTCGGTCTTCGACGCGGAACGGCAGGCTCTTGTTGCCGCCGTACACGGAGGAGGAGGAGGCGTAGACGAAATGGCTCGAACGCCGCGATTTCGCGAGTTCGAGCATGTTGCAGTGGCCGACCAGGTTGGACTGGACGTAGGCCTGCGGGTTCTCAAGGCTGTAGCGGACGCCCGCCTGTGCGCCGAGATGGATGATGCGATCGAAGTCTTGGAGGCGATCCAGCGCGCCGCCGTCCGAAAAATCGATTTGCTCGAAACGGAAGCGGTTATCGAACTGCTTTGAAAGCTGTTCCAGCCGCGCCCGCTTCAGTCTTGGATCGTAATAGTCGTTGAGGTTGTCGATGCCGATGACCTCGTCGCCGCGCTCCAGGAGCGCGCGCGAGGTCGCAGCGCCGATGAAACCCGCAGCTCCGGTGACGAGAACAGCCATGAGCGGCCCATAGGGGGTGCAGCGGCGCGCCGAAAGTGCCTAGAGCGGGCGCATGGATCGCAGCTGGAGCTTCGCCATCGACCGCGGCGGGACCTTCACGGACGTGGTCGCGCGGTCCTCCGAAGGGCGGCTGAGGGTGGAGAAGCTGCTGTCGGAGAACCCCGGCCAATATGCCGACGCCGCGCTGGAGGCGATCCGCCGCGTCCTCGCTGAGGAGGGGGGCACGGTGACCGAGGTGCGCATGGGAACTACGGTTGCGACCAATGCACTGCTCGAACGCAAGGGCGAGCGGGTCGCGCTGGCGATCACTCGCGGGTTCGGCGACGCGCTCAGGATCGGCTACCAGGCGCGGCCGGATATTTTCGCTCGGCACATCGTGCTTCCGTCGATGCTGTACGAACGCGTGGTGGAGATCGACGAGCGCGTCGGCGTCGATGGGAACGTGCTGGTGCCGCTGGACGAAGATTCGGCGCGCAGCGCTCTGAACGACGTTCGCGCGAGCGGCATTGAGGCCCTGGCCATCATCTTGATGCACGGCTGGAAATGGCAGGCACATGAAACCCGCATCGCGGAGATCGCGCGCGAGTTGGGATTTTCGCAAGTCTCGGTCAGCCACGAAGTCGCGCCGCTCATCAAGCTCGTCGGCCGCGGCGATACGACGGTGGTGGACGCTTATCTTTCGCCAGTCTTGCGCCGCTATGTGGACCGCGTCGCCGCGGGTCTGCCCCGCGCAACGGACCTCCATTTTATGCAATCGAACGGCGGCTTGGCCGAGGCGACAGCGTTTCGCGGGAAGGACGCTATCCTCTCAGGACCGGCGGGCGGAGTCGTGGGGATGGTTGCCGCAAGCGCTCCGCATGAGGCCGAGCATCTGATCGGCTTCGACATGGGTGGCACGTCGACCGACGTGTCGCACTATGCCGCTCGCTACGAGCTTGCCGACGAAAGCGTGGTCGCAGGAGTGCGAATCCGCGCGCCGATGATGCAGATTCACACGGTCGCGGCGGGAGGCGGGTCGATCTGCCGTTTCGACGGAATGCGCTTCCGCGTCGGGCCGGAGAGCGCGGGAGCGAATCCCGGACCGGCTTGCTACCGCAACGGCGGGCCGCTGACCGTCACCGACTGCAACCTGTTCCTGGGACGCATCGATCCGAGCCATTTCCCGCACGTGTTCGGGCCGCACGGCGACCAGCCGCTCGATCCTGAAGCGTCGCGAATGCGGCTGCAGGAGGTCGCCGATGCAGTCGGCAGCAAGAGCCTGGCGGAGATCGCCGAAGGGTTCCTCGAGATCGCCGTCGACAACATGGCCGCGGCGATCCGGAAGATATCGATCGCTCGAGGTCATGACGTCACGCGCTACACGCTTGCGTGTTTCGGCGGCGCGGGCGGGCAGCATGCATGCGCGGTTGCCGACGCTCTAGGGATGGAACGCATCCTGATCCATCCGCTCGCAGGTGTCCTGTCGGCCTACGGCATCGGCATCGCGGATGTGAAAGTGATCCGCGACGCGAGCTGGCTAAAACCGCTCGCCGACGATTTTTCCGATGCCTTGGCGCAGCTGGAACAGCGTGCCCGCGACGCTCTCATCGAACAAGGCGTGCCTACCGGGCGGATCGAGCTCATTCGCCGGGCTCGGTTGCGAACCGCGGGAAGCGACACGACGCTGGAGATCGGGATCGCGCCGACAGGGGAGATGCACGCCGCCTTCTCGGACCTTCACCGGCGACGCTTCGGCTACATGGATGAAGGCGCCGAGGTGATCGTCGACGCTCTGGTGGTGGAGGCTGTTGGAAGATCCTCCGCGGAACGGGGAGGGGGACCGGCTGCGAAGCAGTCGGTGGAGGGGGCCCAGGGCGGAGACGATGGACAGGTGGGCCCCCACCACCACTCGGCTTTGCCGAGCGGTCCCCCTCCCCGTTCCGGGGAGGAGCTTTTTGGCCCCGCACTGATCTTCGACCCTACCTCGACGATCGTCGTCGAGCCGGGCTGGCGCGCCAAACGCGCGAGTGATGGCACGTTGGTGCTGGCGCGAGCCGTTTCCCTGACTCGGGAAAAGGCGATCGGGACCGACGTCGATCCCGTGCGGCTCGAGATATTCAACAATCTCTTCATGGCCATCGCCGAGGAGATGGGCGTCGCACTGCAGTCCACCGCGACGAGCGTGAACATCAAGGAACGGCTCGATTTCTCCTGCGCGATCTTCGATGCCGAGGGCGCGCTGATCGCCAATGCGCCGCATATTCCGGTGCACCTCGGCTCGATGGGCGAGAGCATTCGGCGGATCATCGACACCCGTGGGCAGGGGAAGGACGGCCGCGGCATCCGTCGCGGCGATGCTTATGTGCTGAACGACCCGTATCGCGGCGGAACGCACCTGCCCGACATCACCGTGATCGTGCCTGTGTTCTACACTGATCAAGATGACCCATCCGCTTTCGTCGCCGCGCGCGGGCACCATGCGGACATCGGCGGTATCGCGCCGGGATCGATGCCGCCCGATAGCCGCACGATCGATGAAGAAGGCGTGCTGATCGACAATGAGCTGCTCGTCGACGAGGGCCGCTTCCGCGAGGCCGAGATGCGCACGCTGCTCGGCTCAGGCGAATGGCCGGCGCGCAACCCGGACCGCAATATCTCCGATCTCAAGGCCCAGCTCGCGGCCTGCGTGCGCGGCGCCGAGGTGCTCGCCCAGACGGCGCGCGAGTACGGGCCGGATGTCGTCGCGGCCTACATGGACCATGTGCTTGCCAATGCCGAGGAATCGGTGCGGCGGCTGCTCGACCGCCTCGATGACGGCGAGTTCCGCTACGAGATGGACAATGGCGCGTGCGTCGCGGTCCGCATCATGATCGACAAGGCCAACCGCTCGGCGACGTTCGATTTCACCGGCACGAGTAGCCAGCTGCCCGACAATTTCAACGCGCCTTATTCAATCGTCCGGGCCGCCTCGCTGTACGTGGTGCGCACCCTGATCGACGATGCGATTCCGATGAACGACGGCTGCCTCAGGCCCATTCGGCTGATCGTGCCGGACGGGTCGATGCTCAACCCGAGCTATCCCGCCGCGGTCGTCGCCGGGAACGTCGAGACGAGCCAGGTCGTCACGGACGCACTCTTCGCCGCGACCGCACGGCTGGCGCCGAGCCAGGGGACGATGAACAACTTCACGTTCGGCAACGAGCGGCACCAATATTATGAGACGATCGCAGGCGGATCGGGTGCGGGCCCGGATCATGACGGGACGAGCGCCGTTCAGACGCACATGACCAACAGCCGGCTGACCGATCCCGAGATCCTTGAGACGCGGCTGCCGGTCAGGCTCGACCAGTTCGCGATCCGCCGCGGATCGGGAGGGCAGGGCGCCCACAGGGGTGGCGACGGTGTTGTCCGTGCGGTCACCTTCCTGGAGCCAATGCGCGCCAACATGTTGGCGAACCGGAGGCGTGTTCCGCCGCGCGGGATCATGGGTGGGGCTGATGCTGAAGCCGGGCGTAACTGGGTGGAGCGGACCGACGGTTCTATCGAGATGCTGACGGCAACGGATTCGGCCGAGGTGCAGCCGGGCGATCGGTTCGTGATCGAGACGCCGGGCGGCGGCGGATTTGGGAGGAAAGGCGAGTGATCAACTACTGGCCGCTGCTCGGGATCGCGCTCGTCGTCATCGGCTTCGCGCTGCGGTTCAATCCTTTGCTGGTCGTAGCGGTCGCGGCGATTGTCACCGGGCTGCTCGGCCACCTGCCGTTCCTCAAGGTGCTCGCGACGCTGGGGCACGGATTCAACGAGAACCGCTATGTCACCATCATCTGGATCATCCTGCCGGTGGTCGGCCTGCTGGAGCGATACGGTTTGCAGGAGCAGGCGCGGACTCTCATCGGCGGTATCCGCGGCGCGACCACTGGACGATTGCTGATCGTCTATCTCGCCGTCCGCCAGATCCTCTCGGCGCTCGGCCTGACGACGGTCGCCGGGCATCCGCAGACGGTCCGGCCGCTCGTCGCGCCAATGGCCGTGGCCGCCGCGGAGAAGCAGCACGGCAAGCTCGATGAAGACACGGACCAGCGCGTGAAGGCGATGTCGGCTGCCACCGACAATGTCGGGCTCTTTTTCGGCGAGGACATTTTTCTGGCGATTGCCTCGATCCTGCTGATCCAGGGGTCGCTCGCGAGTTTCGGCATTCAGCTGACGCCGT
Source organism: Sphingomicrobium sp. (assembly GCA_036392595.1). Classification (GTDB taxonomy): domain Bacteria; phylum Pseudomonadota; class Alphaproteobacteria; order Sphingomonadales; family Sphingomonadaceae; genus Sphingomicrobium. The sequence continues at coordinate 13,361 of DASVXR010000143.1, read as the reverse complement.
TCCAGCTATCGGTCTGGGCGATCCCGAGCGCGATCTGTGCCTTCCTCATCCAGAGCACGCGGCTGCTGCTGCTCGACCGCAAGCTCGGGCGCCCATGATCAACCTCCACTGGCTCTACGTCCTTGCCGGCGCAGTGTTCGCGGGCTTCGCTCTGGGCAGTGCGCGCGACGAGACCAACGCGAAGCGCTGGGGCAACGCCGCCTTCTGGGCGCTGCTCGCGATAAGCTTCTGGTTCGGCGATTTTCTCGGCGATATCGGCAACGGCCTGCTTGTGCTGGTCCTGGTGGCGATTGCGGGGATGCACCTCATCGGCCGAGGCACCAAGGAGTCGACCACGAAAGAGGAGCGCGAGCGCTTTTCCGCGCGCTACGGCAACAAGCTCTTCCTTCCGGCGCTGGTGATTCCGTTCACGGCGTTCGTGGGGACGCTGCTCTTCAACTACACACCGCTCAAAGGATTGAATTTGATTGATCCCAAGGCGGTCACGCTCGTGCTCCTCGGCTGCGGCGTCATCATCGCGTTGGTCGCGTCATATATTTGGCTGCGACCGCCTACGCTTGCGGCCGTGGATGAAGGCAGCCGGCTGATGAACGGCGTAGGCTGGGCGGCGGTGCTTCCGCAGATGCTCGCCTCGCTTGGGGTGATCTTCGCCGCGGCCGGTGTCGGCACCACGATCGGAGCGATCGTCGGAGCCATCATTCCGAGTGGAAGCGTGTTCCTCGCCGTTCTGCTTTATGCCCTGGGCATGGTCGCTTTCACGATGATCATGGGCAACGCCTTCGCGGCTTTCCCGGTGATGGCGGCGGCGATCGGAGTGCCGATCCTGATCCACCAGGACGGCGGCAATCCGGCGGTGATCGGCGCGGTCGGCATGCTCTCCGGATTTTGCGGGACGCTGATGACGCCCATGGCGGCCAACTTCAACATCGTGCCGGCGGCGCTTCTGGAGCTGAAGAACCAGTATGGGGTGATCAAGGCGCAGGTGCCGACTGCGATCCCGCTGCTGATCGCCAACATCCTCATCCTCTATGTCGCGGGGTTCCACCTGTGACGAGGCTCGATGCCAGGCTTGCCGCGAACATGGCCCGTATCGCGCTCGGCCATGTGCGACAGGAGTATCCGCACAAGCTCGATCACGTCCTAGTCCGGGACGAAGATGCGCAGACCCCGCGAGCGCTTCACCCGATCTTCTATGGAAGCTTCGACTGGCACAGTTGCGTGCACGGCTGGTGGACCCTGCTGACGCTGCGGCGTCTGTTCCCGAACATCGAGGAAGCCGGGAAGATCGCCGAACTCGCGGACGACAGCTTCACGAGCGAGAAGGTCGGCGCGGAATTGGCCTACCTGGACAGGCCGCTGAGCCGCGGTTTCGAGCGGCCGTACGGCTGGGCATGGCTGCTCTACCTCCACCTCGAGGCGAGTCGGCATGGGGAAAGCTGGGCCTCGGAGCTCGAGCCGCTCGCCCTTGCCTTCACGGAGCGCCTTCGCCAGTATCTCCAGGTCCTCACTTACCCCATCCGTGTCGGCACGCATTTCAATACGTCATTCGCGCTCACGCTGTCGCTCGAATGGGCAGAGGCGTTCGATCACTCGCTCGCAGAGCAGATTCGCGACCGCTCGCGTCACTGGTTCTCCGCCGACCGCGATTGCCAGGCGTGGGAGCCGGGCGGCGACGAGTTCCTGTCCTCGGCGCTCACCGAGGCTTTATGCATGTCGCGCGCGCACCGGGCGCTCTTCCCCTTCTGGTTCGAGCAGTTCCTGCCGCGTATCGAGGCGCGCGAGCCCGCGACCCTCTTCGAACCGGCGATCGTCAGCGACCGCAGCGACGGAAAGATCGCACATCTCGACGGCCTCAACCTGAGCCGCGCCTGGTGCTGGCGGAGCATCGCGCCCTGGCTCGGCGAACGGGAACGCTCGATCGCGCTAGGCGCGGCCGACGATCATCTCGCCGCGGCCCTGCCGCATATCTCGGGCGACTATATGGGCGAGCACTGGCTCGCGAGCTTCGCGTTGCTGGCATTGCTGTCGCCCGGCAGCGGCTGACAGATGGGCGTGGCCTGAAGAAGCGCATCCCCGCCGATCGCCCGATAAGTGTCGACGATATTGCGTGCGGCCGTAAGCTTCGTCTGAACCAGGATGCGCTGGGCCGAATAATAGGATTGCTGGGCGCTCAGCACATTGAGGTAAGGGTCGATACCGGCGTTGTAGCGCGCCTCGGTCAGCAAATAAGTGTCGGCCGTCGCGGCGCGCTGGCGCTGTCTCGCCCCAATCTCATCCTTGATCGTTCCGCGCCGGGCGAGCGCGTCCGAAACCTCGCGGAACGCGGTCTGGATCGTGCCCTGGTAAGTCGCGATCGCTGCGTTGCGCTGGGCTTCGCTGAGCCGCACATTGGCTCGTCCCGCTCCCGCCTGGAAGACAGTGTAGGTCGCATCGCCGCCGACACTCCAGCCGAAGGCGCCGCCAGTGAACAACTTGCCGAGAGCGCTGCTGGCGAGTCCGAGAAGGCCGGTAAGGGTGATTCGCGGGAACAGAGCCGCGCGCGCGGCCCCGATGTTCGCATTGGCTGCGCGCAGCTGATACTCCGCCTGAAGCACGTCCGGACGGCGCAGCAACACGTAGGAGTCGAGGCCCGCCTGGACGGGGGCGACGCTTCCGAAGGCCTCGTCGATCGACGCCGGCAGCAAAGTCGGAGCGACGGGGCTGCCGACCAGCAATTGCAGCGCATTTACGTCCTGCGCTCTGGCCGTTCGCTGCTGTGCGAGGTCCGCCTGCGCCTGGCTTAGGATCTGCTCGGCCTGGCGGAGGTCTGTGCGAGGCGCGATCCCGCCCTCCAGGCGAGCGCGGGTCAGCCGTACGCTCTTTTCGGCGCTGCTCACTGTTTCCTGCGCGATCAGGAGCAGGCTCGAGTCCGCCGCATAATCGAGCCAGGCGCTCGCAATGTCGGCAACCAGTGCGAGGCGAGTAGCGCGAGCTCCTGCCTCGGTGGCGAAGTAGCGCTCCTGCTGAGCGTGCGTAAGCGAACGCAGCCTGCCGAACAGGTCGACCTCGAAACTGGGCACGCTCACGCCCGTTTCGAACTGGTCCTTGTCTCCGGTGACGTTCGCGGACGCACCGGCATCGAGGCGGGGAAATTGCTGGGAGCGCTGGATCCGGAACTGTTCGCGCGCTGCCGCGATGTTCGCCGCTGCGGTCATCAGGTCGCGGTTGTTCGCGATCCCCTGCGAAATGAGCGTTTGCAGCCGCGGGTCCTGGAACACCTGCTTGTAGGTGAGCGCGGGGAGGCCGGCCTCGGCAGTCACGACATAAGGGTCGCCAACCGGCCACGACGCCGGAATCGCGGCGTCCGGCCGTTCGAAACGCGGCTCCATCGTCGAGCAGGCTGTCGCCAGCAATGCCAGCAGCGCGGCAGCGTGCTTCATGCCGGCGCTTCCCCGCGCCTGCGCATGCGCTCGCGGATGATGACCATTCCATCCCGGACGCCGCGGCGGACCAGCACGTAGAACAAGGGAATATAGAACACCGCGAGGATGGTCGCTGTCAGCATCCCGCCGATCACCGCGGTGCCGATGGCGATACGGCCGTTTGCGCCCGGTCCGGTCGCGACCGCGAGCGGGAACACGCCGAAGATGAAGGCGAAGCTCGTCATCAGGATTGGCCGAAGCCGGATTCGCGCGGCCTCGACGGCAGCGTCGATGATGCGCTTGCCCTGTTTTTCGGCGCGCTCCGCGAATTCGTTCATGAGGATGGCGTTCTTCGACGTGAGCCCCATCGTCGTCAGGAGGCCGATCTGGAGGAAGACGTCGTTTTGCAGCCCGCGCAGCGTCACGAAGAGGATCGCTCCGACAAGCCCGAGCGGGACCACGAGAAGAACGGCAAGCGGAATCGACCAGCTTTCGTAGAGAGCGGCGAGGCAGAGGAAGATGACGATGAGCGATACGGTGTAAAGGAGGGGGGCCTGCCCGGATGCGACGCGTTCCTGGTAGGATGCGCCCGACCAGGCGACGCTGACCCCCGGTATGTCCGAAGCCAGCTTCTCGATCTCGGCCATCGCCTCACCCGAGCTCTTGCCGGGGGCTCCCTGGCCCTGAAGCTCGAAGGAAGGCAGACCTTCGAACCGGTCGAGGGTCGTCGGCGCGGTCGTCCAGCCGGAAGTCGCGAATGACGAGAAGGGCACCATCTGGCCCTGGTTGTTCCGGACGAACCAGCCGCCGATGTTCGAAGGAGCCGCGCGGTAGGCTGCATCGCCCTGGACGAAAACCCGCTTCACCCGCCCGCGGTCGACGAAGTCGTTCACATAGCGGCCGCCCCAGGCAGTCGAGAGCGTTGAATTGACATCGGCGGGGCTGACCCCGAGCGCCGTTGCGCGTTGCTCGTCGATATTCACCTTGAGGCTGGCGACGTCCGGTAGCTCGGTCAGCCTTACCTGCGAGAGTATGGGATCGGAACTCGCCGCCGCGAGAAGGCGATCGCGGGCAGCGGCGAAATCGGCCCGGCTCATGCCGCTGCTGTTCTGAAGCTCCATAGTGAAACCCGCTGATTGCCCAAGCCCGCGGATCGCGCCGGGGACGAGGGCGAACACCTGGGCGTCTCGCAGCCCCCTGAAAGCCGCCGAAGCGCGCTGGGTGATCGCCTGCGCGCTGTTCTTCGAACCGCCGCGCTCATCGAACGGCGCAAGGTTCATGAAGGCGCGCCCGGAATTCTGACCGGCGGCGCCCTGGCCTCCGCCGACCACGGCGAAGAGGGTTTTCACGTTGCGCCTCTCGGGGCCTTTGAGGAAATAATCCTCGACCCTGTGCGCCGTGTCCTGCGAACGCGCCATTGTCGCTCCAGCCGGAAGCTGGAACTGGACCAGCGCGTTGCCCTGGTCTTCCGTTGGAATGAAGCCTGTCGGGAGCCTCCAGAACAGCAGGATGAGCAGCACGCAGACGCCCGCATAGATGGTCAGGAACAGCCACTTGCGCTCGACCACCCGTCCGACGTTGCCGACGTACCAGTCGATCGTCCGCTGGAAGCGGTCGTTGAATTTCTGCCGTGCGGTTTCGACCCCGTGCGCGAGCGCGGGCGCCTTGCGCCCCAGCCAGGTCTCCTCGACGCTGGCGTGCTTCCGCCTCAGCACGTTGGCGGCAAGCGAGGGGCTGAATGTGATCGCGAGAAGCACCGACAGCGCCATCGCCGAGACGATCGTCGCCGAGAACTGACGGTAGATCACTCCGGTCGAGCCGCCGAAAAAAACCATGGGCAGGAACACCGCCGAGAGCACCAGCGCGATGGCGACTAGCGCGATCTGGATCTGGTTCATCGAGATGATCGTCGCTTCTTTCGTGGTGAGCTCGGGCTGCTCGTGCAGGATTCGTTCGACGTTCTCGACGACGACGATAGCGTCATCGACTAGTAGCCCGACGGCTAGGACCAGGCCGAAGAGCGTCAGTGTGTTAATCGAAAAGCCGAGGATGTAGAGCATCCCGAACGTGCCGAGCAGCACGACGGGGATCGCGATTCCGGGGATCAGGGTCGCTCGCCAGCTCTGGAGGAAGACGAACATCACGAGGATGACGAGCGCCATGGCTTCGGCGAGCGTCTTCACCACCTCAATCACCGAGAGCCTGATGAAGTCGGAGCTGTCGTTGGCGTAGGCCACGTGATAGCCCGCCGGCAGGCGCGGGTCGACCCGCGCCATTTCCGCTTTCACCAGCTTCGACGTGGTCAGCGCATTGGCTCCGGGCTCTAGGAAGACGCCGATGCCAGCGCCCGGGTGGCCGTTGATGCGGATCGTCGTCGAGTAGTTCTCGGCGCCAAGCTCGACTCGGGCGACGTCGGACATGAGCACGCGCGCGCCGGAGGGATCGGACTTCACGATGATGTTGCGGAACTGCTCGGGCGTCTGCAGCCGCGACTGCGCCGTCACCGTCGCGTTGAGCATCTGCCCCTGCGGCTGCGGCATCCCGCCGATCTCTCCGGCGGCGACTTCCACGTTCTGGCTCTGGATTGCCGCGACGACATCGCTCGGCATGAGCTGAAAGCTCTGCAGCTTGTTCGGGTCGAGCCAGATCCGCATCGCATATTGGGAGCCGAAGACGTTGACGTCGCCGACGCCCGGGATTCGCGACAGCTCGTCCTGGATGTTGGTCGCAAGCCAGTCGGAAACGTCGACGTTGGTGCTCCGGTCGGTCGAATCATAGACGCCGACGATCATCAGGAAGTCCGGGGAGCCCTTGGTGACCGTGATTCCTTGCTGCTGCACCGGCTGGGGAAGGCGTGCGAGCGCTTGCTGGACTTTGTTCTGGACCTGGACCTGGGCGATGTCGGCATTGACTCGCTTGTCGAAGACGGCGGTGATCGTGACCTGGCCGCGCGAGCTCGACGAGGAGCTGAAATAGAGGAGCCCGTCGAGCCCCGTCAGCGTCTGCTCGATCGTCTGTGTGACGCTGGTCTCGATCGTCTCGGCGGAAGCGCCGGGGTAGGTGGCGCGGACGTTGATCTGCGTCGGCGCGACGTCCGGATATTGCGCGACGGGCAGCGCGAAGATCGCGCCTATGCCGCCCAGCATGATGATGATCGCCAAGACCCAGGCGAAGATCGGCCGTTCGATGAAGATTCGCGACATCGGTTGGGCTCAGCCGCCCCGTCCGCGGTTGGCCGCTCCTCGCATGGCGCCGGGCGGCGGAGCCTGGACGCGCTGTGGGGCAGTCGCCGGGACAGGCTTGATCTGCGCTCCATCGCGAAGGTTTGCCGTGCCCTGAGTGATCACCTTCTCACCCGGGGCAAGGCCCTGTGTCACCACCCAGTAGGGGCCGTCTGTGCGATCGGCGACAATGACCCGCTGCACCGCGCGGTTCCCGGGGCCGACGACGAAGACGGTCGCATTGCCCTGAGGATCGCGCGAAACCGCCTCCTGCGGCACGAGGAATGCCGCCGTATCCACCGCCTGGGCGAACTGCGCGGTGACGAACATGCCTGGCAGGAGCAAGGATTGCGGGTTCGGGAAGCGGGCGCGCAGCGTCACTGTTCCGGTGTTCTGGTCCACGAGCACTTCGCTGAACTCGACCGTCCCCGTGTAGCCGTAGAATGAACCGTCGGGCAGCTTGAGGCGCACCTGCGCCGAGGCCGGGACAACGCCGCCGCGGCTCAGCGCCTGGCGGAGCGCCAGGAGGTCGGCCGCCGACTCCTGGACGTCGACGTACACCGGATCGAGACGCGTAATCGTCGTCAGCGGAGCAGCCTGGTTCGCAGTGACCAGCGCGCCCTCGGTGACGGTGGAAAGGCCGATGCGCCCGGTGATCGGCGCAGGCACTCGGGTAAACCGCAGGTTGATCTGCGCGGAGCGGAATGCCGCCGAATTCTGCGCAACCGAGGCATCCGCCTGCCGCGCCTGGGCAAGCGCGTCGGTATAGTCCTGCTTGGAGACCGCCTCCATTTGCGCGAGCGGCTTGTACCGCGAGGCCCGTGTGCGCGCGGCGATGGCGCTCGCGCGGGCGCTCTGCAAATTGGCCGAGGCCTGGGCCGCCTGCGCCTGATACACGCTCGGGTCGATCTGGTAGAGCGTTTGGCCCTGACGCACGACCGACCCCTCGCGGAACATGCGGCGGAGGATGACCCCGGAAACCTGCGGGCGGACCTCCGACACCTGGTAGGCGGCAACCCGACCGGGCAGGAGCTGCTGGATCGGCGCGCTGCCCGGCTGGACCACCACAAAGCCGACTTGGGTGGGGCCCTTGGGCCCCCCGCGGCCGCCGGGGCCACCGGCTTGCGGATCGCTCTGGCCGCAGGCGGACAGCAGCAGAAGGGCTCCGGCGACAGTGATTTTCCAGGGTGGGCGCCTGTTAAGTGCCCGCTCGTCCATCAAAATTCCAGTTCCTCGACAGACCCGCAGCGACGTGGCGCCTTTGGGCAATTCATCTTGCTTTGCAACCCGCCTGTTAACCTTTGGGAGCGGCGTCAGGTTGGCTTCGACAGAATCGCCGGATCTGTCGACGGATGACGGTGACGGCCCGTCTGCGCCGTAGGCCGGGAGCGGCCTGCTGCGCGACGCGGCTGCTATCCGCGTTTCGAAGTAAGCTACTTGTCCTGGGCAGCGAACGCGATGCGCAGTGCTTCGGACAGGCTACGCACCCCGAGCTTGGTCATCAAATTGGCGCGGTGGATCTCGACCGTCCGCGGGCTTATTCCGAGATCATAGGCGATGGTCTTGTTTGGCAGTCCTTTCGCAAGCCCATCCAGCACTTCACGCTCCCGCGGAGTCAAAGCTTGGAGCCTGACGGCCGCGTCGTCGGCGCGGTCGCAACTTGACGCAGATCGCTTCAGGAGGGGCGGGGGCTCCGCTAGCCCCGCTCGGCGATGAACAAGTCCGATTCAGCGGGTCCCCCCGATCAGGAGCGCAGTTACCCAGGCGATGCTCGCGCCGACATCTCCGAAGTTCGTGCTCCGTTATCAACCGGCGGTTCCGTTCACGACACAGGTTTGAGGACTGTACCGAAACCCCAATCGTCGTCGCGCGCTGTCGTCATGGCAGTGAGGCCGCCTGGGCCGACTGTGAGCAGGTCGGCATGGCCGAAACCCTTTGAATAATCCAGAATCGTGATGATTTCGGGATTGGCACGCATCACTGCCGAGTGACTCGATTCAGGGCGCTCGAGTTTCTTGAGGCCCGGATGTCGCTCGAGCAGCAGCTTTACGGCGCGCTGGCGTTGCTTCGGATCGCGTACCTCGGAAGCACGCGCGGCGAGGGACAAGGCCCTGATGCTCGAAGGGTCGTGGAAGTCACGGCCGACGACGAGCGACACGCGATCGTCGCGCTCGATGTTGGCGAACTTTTGGCTCTGCCTTGAGATAATGAAGTAGATTAGGATGTCTTCGTTGGCGTAGCTGACCATCGTCGCCTGGGGCCAACCGTCCGGCCGCAACGTGGCGATCGCCATCAGGCGATTTTCGTCAAGGATGTCGACTGCCTTCTGCTTCATCGGCTTCTCCAGCTCCTCGGCGCGGCGAGACTCTGCGGGCACCTCCCGGATCAGACGAGCGGCTCAGCAACCTTCCCTGGTAGTTCCAGTCCTGATCGGCGACCGTTCGACAACATCATTACCCGAAAGCGGTAGATCACAGCGAGTTCGTCGTGGCGCTTCCGTGCCGCTTCGCAGCTGGCTTTCTGAGCCGCGACTTGCTCTTCGAGCGCTCGTCTGCGGAAGTAGCTTATGTCATCGGGTCGCATCGAAATGCACCTTCACATGGTCGAGGCTGAGCCTCGCCTTGGGCCCGCCTCCACCGTCGGGTAGGGACCAGAGAACCAGTTCCAGACCAGCGCAAAGACAATGCCGAACGCTGCTCCGACAGCAAAGGTAATGGCGACGAGGAGGGCAGCCGTGCTGAGCACGAACGGCGCCATTTCGTAACGGAGCTGGAGGAAGTGGAGCCTGAGGAGGAAATCCATCAGCGGCTTCGCCCAGCCCACCGCGACCAGAGTCGCCCACATGAAATGCCAGAGGCCGATAACGACGCCGACCGCGAGACCTGCCTTCGCAGGATTGATGTGACGCATCTTGAGGCTCCTCTTGGGAGAGCTCCGTCATGCGCCTGCCCGAGCAACAATACATTACGGAAGACTACGGATGCGCCTGGCACCGGCAGCTACGGGGATTTGCGTACAGTCGGGAGCGGGCCGCGGTGCGATTGTCGCGGTCTCCAATAGGAGGCTTCGATGGAAATCCGCGAACAAGAACTCGTGATGCAGCCGACTACGGTGTCGCTGGCGCCCGTATTCCGACCGCAGGAATCGACGCTCAAGACGGTCCTGCTGCACATGCAGGACGATGCGTCGGTCGATGCTCGAATGGAGACTGCACTCGCGCTGGCTCGCGCGTCTTCGGCTCATTTGAGCTGCGTCCATATCACGCCAATTCAGGCATATGTTGCCTTCGACAGCTTCGGCGGCGTGTTTGTGATGAACGACGTGATCCGCACTATCGACGAGCAGGCTGCAAGGTTGCAGTCGCGCGTCGAAGAGAAGTTCAGATCTGAGGACGTCAGCTGGGACTATGAGCAGTGCACCGGCGACGTGGCGACCACTATCGTGAACCGAGCCGCTCTTGCGGACCTCGTGGTCGTCGGCAGGGAACCGCATCGGGACGATTTCGCCGCTCCGGCCACCGGCCTGCTCGGCGACCTCCTGTATGGGGCACGGTCGCCATTGTTCATTCCAGCCGACGGGCCAGCTGTTGTCGATCCCACGGGGCTTGCCCTCATCGCGTGGGACGGCAGCTACGAGGCAGCCAACGCAGTGCGCTCGTCCGTGGGACTGCTGAAGCTCGCCAGCGCTGTCCGCATCGTCAAAGTCGCTGAAGTGAAGAACGAAGGGTTCCCTCACACCAAAGTGCTCGAATACTTGTCCCGTCAGGGAATCAAGGCTGATTACGTGACCGAGCAGCCGCCATCTGAAATGCAAGACGACGATGTCGTCACCGCGGCGCTGATCGCGCACGCACGAGCTTCGGGCGCGGCCTACTTGGTCATGGGAGGTTACAGTCACAGCCGGGTTCACGAATATGTATTCGGCGGGGTGACTCGAGCTTTGCTCAAGAGTTGTCCGGTGCCGCTGGTGATCGCGCACTAATCGACAGAAACGGTCGGAAATGGAACAGCAGATCACGCTGCCAACGCTCCAGTCCATGCTGGATAGGCTAGCGAATGGCGAACGGCTTTCGCTGGCGCGGAAGCAGGTCGAAGTTTTGTTCGGTTTCAACGATGTGGCGGCAAATCGCCTCCTCCGCTTCGCGAGCGGGCACGATTGTATCGTGGCCCATGCGGACAGTTCCGTAGTTTTCGAGAAGAGGTCCCGATGCTGAAGGCCGCCTGCTGGCTACGCCATTGCGGCTCTGCCAGTCGCTGCAGCGATGGCTCAGTCCGATGAGGGTCCGCCGCGCTGGGCAGCAAACATCGCGCGCAAGCAATATGTGATCGTAACCCCATCCGCTAAAGCACCTGGACCGCAGCCGGAGATATCCAATGCAACAGCCTGCGATCGATATCCTGAATGCAAACCGGATCATGAGCATCGCGACCGTCCGTCCTGATGGTTGGCCCCAGAACACGATCGTCGGTTATGCCAACGAGGGTTTCCGGCTGTACTTCCTGATCTACCGGACCAGCCAGAAGTTTGAGAACATCTCACGCGACGATCGGGTGTCGATCGCGGTGGGCCATGAGCCGACGCAACTCAGCGACGTGAGGGCGGTGTACGCCGGCTGCACCGCCCATGAAGTCACCGACCTTGGAGAGCGAAGTCGCGCCTGGAAGCTACTGGCGGAGAGGCATACCAACCTTACGGATCTTGCGCCTCCGGGAACCGATGACGTTGCGACGATGGTTGCCGAGTGCAGCCACGTCTCCGTCCTGGACTACAGCCAAGGCCTTGGGCACACGGAATATATTAGTCTGAACAGCGAAGTTCCGGCTGTTGCGCCTCAAAAGTAGCTGGCCCGCCGACCATTGCCGCGCGCTTGAGACTTACCGGGCTACAGCGAAAGACTTAGCGACAAAGACGCCACGTGATCGTCAGCGTCAGGGCCGTGCCGCACGAAGGTGTGCTGGTTGAGGTAGCCGACCTCTATCGCAATTTTCTTGTTCAGGGGGGTTGTGAAAGCGACCAGGCTGCGCACGCGATCAAGTCCGTCCGTGCGCTGGAATGGCGTGGTGTTGAGGTTTAGGAATGGCTCGGTGCTGAAGACGAAGCCCGTGCGCGCACCCTTCTTTATGGGCAGCGTGTACTTAAGGTAAGGCCTCACGCGCCAGCCGGTTCCATCCAGGCCTTCACGCCAGCGCTGCTCGAGCCGGAGTCGGCCGCTGAGCTTGCCGGGTCCCACGGGTGCGAAATTGTCGAAGCTGACCTGCTCGCGCGCGCGACGCTCCATGATCGTGAAATCGCCGCCTGAATATTGCGGATCGTGCGTGTAGCCGGCCCAGACAGTCACAACCTTGCTCAGGCGGTAGCCGACGAGCGTGTTGCTCTCGATCTCATAGAGGCCGTTCCGTTTGTCGCTGAAGCGGAACGTCAGATCCTCGGAAAGACGCCAGCGGTCCGACAGCTTCACGACCGCCGTGGCGTTCGTCCAGAGCTGGCTGTCGTCGGCGGCAGCGGCGGGGGCCGCCAGCGCAAGTCCGAAGAGGGATGCGGCAGCGCCTGCGGCGCGGGTCAGGGAACTCATCTCGTCAGCTAACGATCATCGCGATCGCTGCAACGGCCATTCCGAAGCAGAAGATCAGGAACGGAAGGAGAAGCACGAGCGTCGTTGCCTCGGCGGCGCTAGTGCGGCCCGTGGCAGTCTGGATTCCGCGCATGCGGAACATGGTCCAGCTGAGCGCCTTCTTGCGATCCGGCGCCATCGCCGGGAACATTGCGGGAATGGCGAAGAATGCCGCGATGAAGGCGAAGATCACGCCGTAGACGACGGCCATGTGGCCGCCGCGAAAGCCCAAGCCCAGGATCGCGACGAAGCCCCCGAAGAAGACGGCCATTGCAACATAGAGACCGGAGGGAAGCTCGAAGCTCTGGTCGGTGCATGCGCGCTCGGCGGGAGCAGCGACGATCTCGTCGCGGGCGATCAGGACTTCGGATCTAATGCGAGTGGTCATTACTTGCTCCCATTCAGCCAGGAATGGGCGCGAATTGGCCTGCTCGCCGCGCAAACGGCTATACGCAATTTCCCGAAGGCGGGGCTATCTCTCCTGCGCCGCGAACGCGATCCTGAGGGCTTCGGAGAGGCTCCGGACGCCGAGCTTGCTCATCACATTGGCGCGGTGGATCTCGACGGTGCGGGGACTGATCCCGAGATCGTAGGCGATCGTCTTGTTGGGCAGGCCCTTCGCCAGACCATCGAGCACTTCGCGCTCGCGCGGCGTCAGCGCCTGGAGCCTGACGGCCGCTTCGTCGGCGCGGTCCTGGTTCGCGGCGGACTTCTTTAGGCGCTCGATGCCATGCTCGATCGCCGACAGGAGCACGGCCTTCTCGAACGGCTTTTCGATGAAGTCGACCGCGCCCGCCTTCATCGCCTGCACGGCGAGGCTGACGTCCCCGTGCCCGGTCATGATGACCACCGGCAGGGCCACACCTTTGTCTCTCAAGGCCGCCTGCACTTCGAGGCCATCCATTCCGGGCATGCGGATGTCGAGCAGTACGCACCCGGGCTCGAGGTTGGGCGCGGTCTTGAGGAGGTCGACCCCGCTCTCGTAGCTGCGCACATGGTAGCCCGACGTCTTGAGCATGAACCCGACCGAGCGGCGGATCGCCTCGTCGTCGTCGACCAGATGCACCAGACGCAGCTCCTCGTCGCTCATGACTTCGCTTCTCCACTTGGAAGGGTGAAATGGAACGC
>DASVXR010000142.1:0-1622 GCA_036392595.1 Sphingomicrobium sp. | reverse complement strand
GCGGACCTCGTCGAGCGAGGGGCGGCTGAGCATCCCGCGCTTCGGGCGTGCGTGCCGGGGCCCTTCGCCGTCGTAATAGCTGTTAAAGCAATAGGGCCAGCGCTCGTCGAACAGGCGATAACCGGGCACATGGTCGCGCAGCACGAACGTCTCGAAAAACCAGGTCGTGTGCGCGAGGTGCCATTTGGCCGGGGAGGCGTCCGGAAACGGCTGAACGGTCGCGTCGGCGTCGCTGAGCGGCCTTGCGAGGTCGAGCGTCAGCTTGCGGGTGGCGAGGAGCCTCTCGCCAAGCGAAGCCGTCGCCTCTTGGGGGGCTCTTTCCGAATCCTCCCTGGCCATTCGCGGCCCACTGCCACGAAACGGCCATCGCGTATAGTCGGAAGTTCGCCGAATGTTCCGCGGGCGGGCTCTATTCGCCGCGCGTGGCCCCCGGCTGCCAGAGTATGTCGCCCCCCGCGCCCGCGGCGATCAGCCGGGCCATGACGAACAGGTGGTCCGAGAGCCGGTTGAGATAGATGCGCGCCAGCGGGTTAAGCGGCACGTGGCGTGAGGCGGCGACGGTGCTTCGCTCGGCTCTCCTGACGATCGCTCGCGCGAGGTGCAGATGCGCCGCGCCCGCGCTGCCTCCGGGGAGGATGAAGCTGGCAAGCGGCTGGAGCCCGGCGTTCATCCGGTCGATCTCGCGCTCGAGCCTGTCGATCTGCGGCTGGACGACACGCAGCGCCATCTCGTTGGGTGTGAAATCCTCGGCTGGCGTCGCGATGTCGGCGCCGAGGTCGAACAGCTCGTTCTGGATGGCGCGGAGCATCGAGCGGGCCTGCTCGTCCTCGACATGCAGCATGGCGAGCCCAATGGCGCTGTTGGCCTCGTCCACGTCGCCGATGGCGTGGGCCAGCGAATGCTCCTTCGCGATCCGGGAACCGTCGGCAAGACCCATCTCGCCGCCGTCGCCGGTACGCGTGTAGATCTTGTTGAGCTTGACCAAGCCGCCGCTGCCCTACTGGTTCGACGAGGCGCCCGCGAGGACCAGGATCAGGATGACGATCACGATCGCCAGCGCCTGGAACAGGACTCGGCGCTGCATCCATTTCTGCGACTGCTCGCCGGTCACGTCCCGGCCCGAGGCCATGGCGATGACTCCGCGCACGAGCACATAGACCACGGCCGCCATCGCGAGCAGCAGCAGGATCAGCAGGACGACGCGCATGAAGCGGGTCCTTAAGCGTCGCCGAAAGCGAAACCAAGCGGAAGCTTGCCGCCCAGCAGGTCGGCCGCGAGGGCGCGGCCGTCCACTCCGCTATCGCGCATGGCGGCGAGCGTCGGGGCGAGATCGCGCTTGGCGAGCCGCCGTCCGTCCGCGTGAGTGATGAGCGAATGGTGGAGGTACATTGGCTCGGGCAGGCGGAGGAGCTGCTGGAGCAGTCGCTGGATCGGCGTCGAAGCGCGCAGGTCCGCGCCGCGGACGACGAGAGTCACTCCGCTCGCCGCATCGTCGACGACGCAGGAGAGGTGATAGGAGGCAGGCGCGTCCTTGCGGGCAAGGATCGCATCGCCGATTCCGGGAGCCTCGGCGGTGAAGCGATGGCCGTCGTCCTCGGTCCAGGATGGCAGCCCGGCTTCCT
>DASVXR010000141.1:0-4337 GCA_036392595.1 Sphingomicrobium sp. | reverse complement strand
CCGACGCACGCGGAACCGTGCCGATTCGGGCGGAGGCGCAGTGGCTCGCCTGCACCGACAGGATCTGCGTTCCGGAGCAGGGGAAGCTGTCGCTCGACCTTCCGGTGGGCAGCGGAACACCGCAGCGGGCGCAGTTCGACGAATGGCGCCGGGCGCTCCCACAACCGCTCGCCAGCGTCGCCCGTTTCAACGTCGCCGCCGATGACGTGCGCGTCGCCATCCCGCTTCCGCGAGACGTGAAGCTGAGCGACCCCTACATCTTCCCCGCGGTAGACGGCCTCGTCGATTATGCCGGCGAGCAGCATTTCCGCCGCGACGGCGACCTTGTCGTCGCCCACTTGCCGCACAGGAGCGGGCGGCCGGCGCAGTTCGACGGGGTGCTCGCGCTCGGCGATGGCCGCGGCCTCGAATTTCATGCGATCCGCGGGCGCGTCCCGCCGGGCGGCAGTCCGATTGGTGAGATCGGCGCGCACGCAACGCTTTGGGCGGTACTGGGCGCCCTGGCCGGCGGAATCCTGCTCAACCTAATGCCCTGCGTCTTTCCGATCCTCGCGCTGAAGGCGCTGCACATCTCGAAGGCCGGAGAGGGGCCTCGGGAGGCGCGCTCGGATGCGCTTGCTTATGCCGCGGGCGCCGTCGCTGGCACGGCAGCGCTTGGAGGAGCGCTGCTTGCTATCCGGGCCGCCGGCACCGAAGCCGGCTGGGCATTCCAGCTGCAGGACCCGCGGACGATCATGCTGCTGCTGCTGCTGGCCACCGCGATCACCGCCAATCTGCTCGGCCTGTTCGAGCTTCCGGTCCTCGGCGGCAGTGCGCAGCCCGCTGGAAGCTTCGGCACGGGCGCCTTGGCCGCCTTCGTCGCGACGCCCTGCGCCGGCCCGTTTCTCGGCGCGGCGCTCGGGGCGGCGCTGCTCCTGCCCGCGACGGGAGCGGTGCTCGTATTCGCGGCGCTCGGGCTTGGTCTCGCGCTGCCATTCCTGGTGGTCGCCTTCATTCCGGCGCTTCGTACCAGGTTGCCGAGGCCCGGCCGCTGGATGGATCGGCTGAAGCGCTTCCTCGCCATTCCCATGGGTGCGAGCGCGGTCGCGGCCCTGTGGCTGCTCGACCGGCAGGCAGGGCACGTGGCTCTGCTGATCGGCATCGTCGCCGTCGTCATTCTGGCAGTCATCTTTGCCGTCCTCGGCTCCATGCAGCGAAAGGGGAGGGGCGGCGTCGCGCTCGCCTCGGTTGCAGCGGTCGCTCTCACCGGAGCGGCCATCGTGCTGGTTCCTCCGCGCACGCGAGCCGCGGCCGAGGCAGTGGCCGGCGCTGAGCCGTGGAGCGAAGCTCGGGTCGCGAGTTATGTTGCCGGTGGGCACCCCGTGTTCGTCTATTTCACGGCCGACTGGTGCCTCACCTGCAAGGCGAACGAAGCCGCCGCGATCGACCGCGACGAAGTACGCGATGCGTTCAAGCAAGCCGGTGTGAAGGTCCTCGCCGGCGATTGGACCAACGGGGATCCGGCGATCACTCGCTTCCTCGACAGCCGGGGCCGCGCGGGCGTGCCGCTTTACCTCTGGTACGCTCCCGGAAAGCCGGCGGAGGAGCTGCCCCAGATCCTCACGCCGTCGATGCTCACCTCCCGCGCTCGGCAGGCGAAGACGTAGCAGCGCGTCGCCAGACCTTCTTTCCAGCCACCCACGTCTCCAGGACCTGCGTGCGCGCAAGCTCCTGCGCGTTCACCTTGGTCGGATCACGATCGACGATGACGAAATCCGCCCACGTGCCGGGCTCGAGCGCCCCGATCTTTTGCTCGGCAAAGCCGGCGTAGGCGGCGCCGCGCGTATAGGCGTCGAGCGCCTGCTCGAACGTCAGCCGCTCGCTCGGAATCCATCCGCCCGGCGGCTGACCGTTCACGTCCTGCCGGCTGATCGCCGCGGAAAGGCCAGGAAATGGATTGGGCGATTCCACCGGGAAGTCGGTGCCGAACGCCAGCCTTGCCCCGGTCTTGAGCACCGACTGCCACGCATAAGCGCCGGCGAGGCGGCTGGGCCCCAGCCGCTTCTCCGCCATCAGCCTGTCGCTAGTCTGGTGCGTCGGCTGCATCGAGGCGATGATCCCGGCGGGAGCGAGCCGCGGGATGTCGACAGGATCCGCGATCTGGAAATGTTCGATCCGCCAGCGCCGGTTGCGGCCGTATTTCTTCGACAGCTGCTCATAAACGCCGATGATCTGCGCGTTTGCCGCGTCGCCGATCGCATGGGTCGCAACCTGGAACCCTGCCGCCGCCGCAGTGTCCGCGAGCGACAGCATCTCCGCGTCGGAATGGAACTGCAGCCCGCGTGTGTCAGGCTTATCGGCATAAGGTTGCTTGAGCCACGCGCCGCGCGAACCCAGCGCGCCGTCGGCGAACAATTTGATCCCAACGGCGCGCAGCCGATCGCCGTAGAGCCAGGGTGTCGGGCCCGGTACCGCATCGATCGACTTCACGCCGCCGAGATAGACCATGAAGCGGACCTTGAGCGTGCGGGCCTCGCCCGCGCGCTTCATCGCCGCCCAATCGTCGAGCGATGTGCTCATCGAGCCCACGCCCGTCACTCCGAAGCCGAGAAGGATGTCTTGCGATTTGGCCAGCGCACGGTCCATTTCCGCCTGCGTCGCCTTCGGGATGGCCGGGTCGATGAGGTTCCGCGCCGCGTCGACGAACAGGCCGTTCTCGATCCTGCCGCCCGCTGGAGCCTGCGTCGCCGGCGTGACTCCGGCCGCCTTCATCGCCGCGCTGTTCGCGACGACCGCATGGCCATCGACGCGCTCGAGCACGACCGGGCGGTCGCTGACGACGGCATCGAGATCTGCGGCGGTCGGGAATCTCTTCTCCGGCCACAACTCCTGATTCCAGCCGAAGCCGATCAACCACTGATCCTTGGCGTGTGCGGCGGCATAATCGCGGAGGCGCTGCTGAAGCTCGGCAAGCGAGCTTGTCCCGGTCAGGTTGAGGTGGAGGGCAGCGAATCCGAGATCCGTCACATGGCCATGCGCATCGATCAGGCCGGGGAGGAGAGTCTTCCCCTGGCCATCGATCAACCGGTCGTAGCGCTTCACGCGCGGCGTCGGCATCTTGATGACGCTTTCGACGCGGCCATTGTCGTCGATCAGCAGGGCACCGAAATGCTGCAGCTTGCCGTCCGCTCCAACCTGGATGCCGTTGACGTTGCTGATGAGGATTTCCGCCGTGGCGGGCGAAGCGAGCAGCGCCGCGAGCGCGATCAGGGACTTTCGCATGTGCCGGGCATAGCATTGTTAGGAGCGCGCGGAAGGTCTAGCGCGTGGCGCATGTTACAAGCGTCCAGCATGCAGCCCCCAACCGTCGACGACATCCGAGCGGCGGCGGAGCGCATCAAAGGTTCGGTGATCCGCACCCCGATGCTCGTCAGCCGCACGCTGTCCGAGATCATCGGCGCGGAGGTCTGGCTCAAATTCGAGAACCTGCAGTTCACCGCCGCCTACAAGGAGCGTGGAGCGCTCAACAAGCTGCTGCAGCTCTCGGACGAGGAGCGCGCTTGCGGAGTCATTGCCGCGTCGGCGGGCAACCACGCCCAGGCCGTCGCCTACCACGCGAAGCGGCTCGGGATCCCGGCGACGATCGTCATGCCTGCATCGACTCCGACGGTGAAGGTGACGCAGACGGCTGGCCACGGCGCCGCGGTCGTTCTCCACGGCGATATGTTCGACGACGCATATGCCAAGGCGCGCGAGCTGGCGCTCGAGAAGGGCTATGTCTTCGTCCATCCTTTCGACGACCCGCAGATTATCGCCGGCGCGGGAACGCTCGGGCTGGAGCTGCTTGAGGACGCGCCGGATCTCGACACGATCATCATTCCGATTGGTGGCGGCGGGTTGATGTCGGGCGTGTCGATCGCCGCGCGAGCGATCAAGCCGGACATCGAGCTGATCGGCGTCGAGGCCGAGCTTTACCCCTCCATGAAATGCGCCATCGAAGGCTGCCATCTTCCGCTGGGCGGCGACACGCTCGCGGAAGGAATTGCGGTCAAGCAGCCCGGGCAGCTGACGTCGCGCATCCTCAGGGAATATGCGAACGACGTGATGCTGGTGTCCGAGCGCGATCTCGAGCGAGCGGTGTCGATGCTCGTCGGAATCGAGAAGACCGTAGTCGAGGGAGCAGGCGCGGCGGGCCTCGCGGCGATGCTCGCCGATCCGGGTCGGTTCAAGGGCAAGAAGGTCGCCACCGTCCTTTGCGGCGGAAACATCGACACTCACTTGCTCGCCAACGTGCTGGTGCGCGACCTCGTGCGGCAGGGCCGGATCGCCCGCCTCCACGTCGCCGCCAAGGACCAGCC
>DASVXR010000140.1:0-3344 GCA_036392595.1 Sphingomicrobium sp. | reverse complement strand
AGCCGCGACCATCTGGATAATTCAAAGAACGTCTGGGAGGAGATCTCGGACGGGCTCGACTACATGAAGGTCAACGGGCACGACCAGTCGACCCGCGCCTATGTCGGCGCCTTCAACTTCAAGGGCCAGGACCAGCAGAAGAATGTCGGCAAGCTCTCAGGCGGCGAGCGCAATCGCGTCAACATTGCCAAGATGCTGAAGCGCGGCGGCAACGTCCTGCTGCTCGATGAGCCGACCAACGATCTCGACGTCGAAACGCTCGGCGCGCTCGAGGAGGCGATCGAGAATTTCGCCGGCTGCGCGGTCATCATCAGCCACGACCGCTTCTTCCTCGACCGCCTCGCGACCCACATCCTCGCCTTCGAGGGCGACAGCCGCGTCGAATGGTTCGAGGGCAACTTCCAGGCCTACGAGGAAGACAAGATCCGCCGCCTCGGCGAGGAAGCCACGCGGCCCCACCGCACGACATATCGGAAATTGACGCGCTAGGCCCAATGGCGGAGCCGGTTTTCTTCGCGACGGAGGCCGACTTCCGCAGGTGGCTGGAGGCGAACCATGAGACCGCGCCCGAGTTGCTCGTCGGCTTCTGGAAGAAGGCGAGCGGCAAGCCCTCCATCGACTGGCCGCAGGCTCGGGACCAGGCGCTTTGCTTCGGATGGATCGATGGCATCCGCAAGTCGCTCGGCGACGACGCCTACACGATCCGCTTCACGCCGCGGCGGAAGGGCAGCATCTGGAGCAAGGTGAACGTCGAGCGTTACGAGGCGCTGAGGGCGGCTGGTTTGATGACCCCGGCGGGTGAGCGAGCCTACGAGGAGAACAAGCACAAAAGCGGCCTTTACGCCTATGAGAATGAGCAACGGGAGCTGACTGCCGACGAGGAGCGGCTGTTCCGCAAGAACAAACGGGCGTGGGCGGACTGGGAGGAACGGCCCGCGAGCTATCGCAAGAGCGCGCTGCACTGGATCACGGGGGCGAAAAAAGCAGAAACACGTGTCAAGCGCCTGAACGAGCTGATCGAAGTCAGCGCCGCGGGACGGCGACTTCCCCAATATGATTGGCAGAAGAAGGCGTGAATCGAGCAGCGGCTTCGCATGATCATGAGCATGTCGTCACGGGCATCCTCTTCCGGATCGGGATGGGCCTCAGCTTCTCGACCATGGGCGCGATGCTCAAGATGGCGGCGACGCAGGGCCTGAATGCACCGGAGCTCGTCTTCTATCGCTCTGTCTTCAGTCTTCCCGTCGTGCTGCTGTGGGTGTTGAACCGTGAGAAGCTTACGGTGCTTCGGCCCAACAATCCGCTGGCGCACGTCTGGCGCAGCGCGCTCGGCCTGACGTCCATGGGCCTGACCTTTCAGGCGCTCATCCTGCTTCCCCTTGCCGATGCGACAGCGATCAACTTCACCGCCCCGATCTTCGCGACCATCCTGTCGTTCCTCATCCTCAAGGAGCAGGTCGGCATTCATCGCTGGGCGGCCGTGCTGATCGGCTTCGTCGGAGTGCTCGTCGTCGCCCGCCCCGGCGGATCTAGCCTCCCGATCCTTGGAGTAACGATCGCCGTGATCGCCGCGATCGGCCAGGCCGGTGTCACGACCACGCTGCGACAGATCCAGCGGACCGAGCATATTTCCGCCATCGTCTTCTGGTTCGCGATCGCGGGCATCTGCGTCGGCGGCGCGCTCATGCCCTTTTTCGGGCACGTGCATGGCGTCAAGGCGCTGGCGTTCGTCGCAGCGGGCGGCATCGCCGGAGGACTCGGCCAGCTGTTCATGACCGCTTCGCTTCGGGCGCCAGTGGCTGCCGTGACCCCGTTCGACTATCTCCAGATCGTGCTGGCGACACTCTATGGATGGCTGCTGTTCTCGGACGTGCCCAGCGGGCATACGATCGGCGGGGCGGCCCTCATCGCGAGCAGCGGGCTGTACACCGCGTGGAGAGAGCATCGTCGCCGAGTGCGGCAGGCGGCCGCGACCGTGC
This sequence comes from Sphingomicrobium sp., assembly GCA_036392595.1. GTDB lineage: Bacteria > Pseudomonadota > Alphaproteobacteria > Sphingomonadales > Sphingomonadaceae > Sphingomicrobium. Next base: position 1,365 of record DASVXR010000140.1, on the reverse strand, counting down.
CCGCGGTGTGAGGCGAGATGACGATCACCGGGCCTTTATGGATGTGGAGCGGCGGCAGCTGGCACTTCATCACCGTTCCGCCGGAAGCCGCCGACGAAATCCGCGTGCACAGCCTGCTCAATCGCGGCGGGTTCGGATCGGTGAAGGTCGAAGCGACGATCAATGACGTCGCGTGGCGAACGTCGGTCTTCCCGCTGAAAAGCGGCGGCTACCTGCTTCCAGTGAAGAAGGAGGTCCGCTGCAAGGCTGATATTGCCGCCGGAGACGAAGTGACGGTGTCGCTCGAACTGCTCTGATCAGGACTGCTTCGGCTTATGGCCGAGCTCCTCGGCGGTGCGGTCGAAACCGTCGGCCATTTGCCGCAGCATGCGGTTTGTGTGCCGGTCGTAGGTCGCCTTCGCGAGTCGGCGGCAGCGGTCGGCCTGCTGCCTCAGAGCCTCGCTGTCAGTTTCTGAGCCGAGTTTGAGTTCGGGATTTGTCCGAGCGTGCATGTTCAAAGCGCGAGTCTGGTCCCCCAAAGTCGGCGCGAGAACCTGCCAGAACGCCGCCAGTTCCGCTCCAACGTCAAAAGCTTGGGCCCTGTGGCGACGGCACAACAGTGGAGGAATCGGTCGGCTATGCGAAATTTCTGTGGATGATCAATCCACAGCTGCTGTCTAGCGGAGCCGCTTCACCAGGAGGGCGCCGTCGTCGCCCGGCTTCACCTCGAAGTTGGGCACCGCCTTGATGAGGTCGGAGAGGCGCGTGAAGCCGTAGTTGCGCGCGGCGAAGCTCGAAACCGCCTTGGCGCGCTGTCCCAGCTCCGACAGCGGCGTGTAGCCTTCTTCGTCGCGCTTGGATGCCTTGTAAGCGGCGCCGAGGACCTGCAGCAGCTCGGGGTCGACCGGCCGCTGCCCCTTGGTGAGCGTCGGCTGCTCGAGCTGCTCGGCCTCGTCGAGGCCCAACGCGCCCACGTCGAAGAAGCGCGTGCAGGCCTGCTGGAAGGAGAGGGGGGTCTTCGCGGTCCCGAAGCCGTAGACCGGGAGCCCGTCCTCGCGGATCCGCTGCGCGAGCGGCAGGAAATCGCTGTCGGAGGACATGATCCCGAACCCGTCGACGCTCCCGCGATAGAGCAGGTCCATGGCGTCGATCGTCATTCGCATGTCCGTCGCGCTCTTGCCCTTCACGACGTCGAACTGCTGCATCGGGATGATCGAGTGCAGGCCGGTCAGCTGGCCCCAGCCTTTGAGGCTCGCCTTGGCCCAATTGCCGTAGGCGCGGCGGATGTTGATGGTGCCGAGCTCGCCAAGGACGAGCAGCACCTCGTCGAGATGGTCGGGGCTCGCATTGTCGGCGTCGATCAGGAGCGCGATGTTGTTTTCGATC
>DASVXR010000139.1:0-2552 GCA_036392595.1 Sphingomicrobium sp. | reverse complement strand
AATGACCCGCGCCTTCGCGTCGGTGAACAACAATGGGGTCGCGGTGACGCCCTACGGCATCCGCAAGGTGGTGACCGCCGACGGACGCCTGCTCTACCAGCACGAGCCGAGCGAGGAGCGGGTGCTCGTCGCGCCTTGGGTCGCGGCAGAGATGACGGACCTGCTGCAATCCGCCGTTCTGACCGGCACCGGCCGAGCAGCGCAGATCGGCCGGCCGGTCGCCGGAAAGACGGGGACGACCAGCTCCAACAAGGACGGCTGGTTCATCGGCTTTTCGAGCGGCCTTACGACCGGAGTGTGGATGGGGCGCGACGATTCGCGGCCCGTGCCCGGCCTTCAGGGCGGAACCGCGCCGGCACGCGCTTTCCACGATTTCATGATCGACGCCGTCGCCAACCGCCCGGTCGAGCAGTTCCAGACGCAGGTGCCGATCCCCGACTGGCAGCTGACTCCCGAAGAGGAAATGTACGGCGACATGAGCATGGACGCGAACTCCATGCAGCCGATGGTCGACGAGAACGGAATGCCGCTCAACAATCCGCCGCCCCCGGAGCCAGGCTATCCGCAGCAGCAGCCGATGGTCAGGCCCGACGGCACTGGAGAGCCCTCGCAGCAGGAGCTCGACCAGGCGTTCCCGCCGCAGCAGCAGCGTCAGCAACGCCCGCCCCCGCCTCCGCCGGCGGAGCCGCGCTCAAGCCCGCCGTCCGATCCTTCGCAGCCGAGGCCCCAGACGCCGTAGCTCGGACTTCGCTGCGGCGACGCCCGGGCCGAACAAGCTCGCTTCGAGCGCCTTGAACTCCGCTCCGTGATTGAGATGCCGCAGATGCGCGACCTCGTGAGCGACGACGTACCGGCGCACGTCGGGCGGCGCGAGGATCAGGCGCCAGCTGAGGCGGAGGCGGCCCGGCGAGGAGCAGCTGCCCCAGCGCGAGGCGGCGTCGCCAACCGACACCGACCGAACCGTCAGCCCCGCCTTCGCCGCATATTCGGCAGCCTCACGCGACATGACGTCCAGCGCATGGCGCTTGAGGAATGTCTCGATCCGTCGAGCATAGCCGGAAAGCGGCCCGCCGCAGCGCAATTCGCCCGCTGCAAGGAGCGGCATGCGCCCTAGTCGGTCCGACCAGATCAGCCTGGTTTCCACGCCCTCGACGGGGATGAGCGCGCCGGGCTCGAAGGGCATCGGGGCTTCCGCCCTGGCAATCTGCGCGTCGATCCACTCGCGCTGGTCGAGGGCCCAGGCGAGCGCCTTGCGCCTGCTCGTCCGCGGCGGACAGGTGAGCTTCAATGCTCCCGCGGACTCGTCGAACCTCAGGCGAAGACGCCGCGCGTTTCGGATCACTCGAACTTCTATGGGGACCGGGAAGCTCGCCTCGAGCGAGGCTTCAGAGCGGGCGCTCGACCACATGAAATTCGAGCTCCCCCGCGTCCTCCTCGCTCACCGTCCAACCGCGCGTCGACTGGCCGGCCTCGTGCACCGTCTCGCGGCTGCCCGAGATGAGATAATGCCATTCGGGGAGCGGCTTGCCCGCCGCGCGCAGCCGGTAGGCGCAGGTCTCCGGCAGCCAGTCGAGGCCGCCGAGATTGGTCCGGTCGAGCTTCACGCAGTCGGACACGCGCCTCATCCGGTGCTTGTAATCGAGGCAGCGGCCGTTGCGCCGGTCGAGGAGCTTGCAGGCGACGTTCGTCGGATAGAGCAGCCCCGTCTCCTCGTCCTCCAGCTTGTGCACGCAGCAGCGCCCGCAGCCGTCGCACAAGGCCTCCCATTCGCCGCGGTCGAGCGACGTCAGCGGCTTTTCCCAGAAAGCAGGGGGAGCATTCATGACAAGGCCACACTTGGTCTGCTATCGCCGGGCGATCAAGCCGGGAACCGGGGTAAGCTCGCGTGAAGAAACTGAATTTTGCACTGGCCGCCGCTTTGCTGACGCTGACCGGAGCGCCTCTCCTCGCGCAGTCGCTGGACATGCCCGCTTCCTACGAGTTCCTCAAGGCGGTCCGCGACCGGGACGGTAACAAGGCGACCGAAATGCTCAACTCGGGTCCGTCGAGCCTGGTGAACATCCGTGCCGACAATGGCGAGACGGCGCTGACGATCGCGATTGCTCGCTCGGATTCGGACTGGACCGCCTGGCTGCTCAACAAGGGCGCGGATCCCAACCTGGCCGGGAAAGCCGGCGACACGCCGCTGATCACCGCGGCGCGCGTCGGTTTCGAGGATGCGGTCGACTGGCTGCTCGGACTTGGAGCGAAGATCGACGGGACCAACAAGATGGGCGAGACGCCGCTGATCGTGGCGGTGCAGCAGCGTGAAACGAACATCGTGAGGATGCTGCTCGAAAAAGGTGCCAATCCTGACAAGACCGACAATGCCGCTGGCCTGTCGGCGCGCGACTATGCCGCGCGCGACACCCGGTCGCGCCAGATCCTGCAGCTCATCGAGGCAGCGAAGCCCAAGGCCTCGGCCGCCGCGCACTAGGCGCTAGTTGGCCTCGCCGAGCGACGGATCGATCTGCGCCGACAGCCGGCGCGCGGCCCGCCGCGCGAAGTGCAGC
>DASVXR010000138.1:0-6103 GCA_036392595.1 Sphingomicrobium sp. | reverse complement strand
GGCACGGTCGTGACGACGACCAGCCGAAGCTCCTGCAACGCGAAGGCGGGCGCGTTGAGCAATTGCCGGATGTTGTCCGGCATGTCGGCGTTGATCCGCTGGTGGCCTGTCGTCGCGACCGTGTCGCCCTCGGTCAGCGGCCGCCGGGCGAAGCTGCGCTTCAGCGCTTCGGCCGATCCCTGGAGGCGGATGTTCGGCTGGGCCGGGGCGAACACGACTCGGGTGGCCGCTTTCGATTCGCCCTTGCGGACGTCCACGAAATCGCCGGAGCCGACGCCCGCATTGGCGCGCTGCAGGCCGTCGAGCCGGACGATGTCGATGCCCTCGTCCTCGCCATAGGGGCGCAGCGCCACCGCGGCGGTCGAGCGCTTGCCGACGATCTCGACGACGTCGCCCTCGCGAATTCCGAGCGCGTCCATCAGCTGCTCGGAGAGGCGGGCGAAGCCGCGGCCGCTGTCGCCCGACGCGAGGCTCGCGACCTGGACCTTGCGCGACTTCACGCGGTCGATGGTGTCGGCTTCAGGCATCTTGTCTCCTTACCCGCGCTCCCAGTCAGGTACGCAACGGCGCCGGGGCCGCACGAGTTCAATTTCATCGTCAATATTTGATCGACCCCGCGATTTTGCGAACCAGGGGCCGCGGGGCGAAGCGGGTGCTCGCTGCAACCGTCTTGTTGAAAAAGCCGGGAACCACCACCGCGTGATTCCTCTCGAGGCCGTTGAGGCCCGCCTCGACGACCTCCGGCGCCTCCATGGCTACCCGGTCGAAGATGCCGCTTCCGTGGAAGCCCGCCACCTCGCCGAACTCGGTCCGGGTCGGGCCGGGGCAGAGGCACGTGACCTTGATCCCGTGCGGCTTCAATTCCTCGTGAAGCGCTTCGGTGAAGGAGAGGACATAGGCCTTGGTCGCGAAATAGACCGCCATCTTCGGACCGGGCTGGAAAGCGGCGGTCGAAGCGACGTTGATGATTCCACCCGATCCGCGTTCGATCATTGCCGGCGCGATCGCACGGCACAGGTCGGTCAGCGCTCCGACGTTGAGGTCGATCATCTCGCGCAGCCGCCTGGAATCCGCCTTGGCGAAGCGGCCGATGAGCCCGAAGCCGGCGTTGTTCACCAGCAGGTCGACCTCTTCGCCCGCCTGCCCCATGTCCGCCATCAGCTCGGCGGCCGCATTGTGGCCCGAGAGGTCGATCCCCACCGCGCGTGCGTTGCCAAGCTCCTTCGCCAGCACTTCGAGGCGGTCCTTGCGCCTGGCGGCAAGCACCAGCCTGTACCCGCGCTTCGACAGCTGGCGCGCGAACTCGACCCCGAGTCCTGCCGAAGCGCCGGTGATCAGCGCGACCTTGCTCAAGCGTTCGACACCGTCGCCTTGACGATTTTGCCGGGATTGGCGGGCGGCTCGCCGACCGGCAGCGCGTCGACATATTCCATGCCGCTCTCGACCTCGCCCCACACCGTATACTGACCGTCTAGGAAGGTCGCGTCGTCGAAGACGATGAAGAACTGGCTGTTGGCGCTGTCCGGATCGGGCTTCCGCGCCATTGAGACGGCGCCGCGCACATGGGGAGCGCTCGAAAACTCCGCCTTGAGATTGGGAAGGTTCGACCCGTGCATGCCGGTGCCGGTGGGATCGCCGCCCTGCGCCATGAAGCCGGGGATGACTCGGTGGAAGGCGACATTGTCGTAGAAGCCGCTGTTGGCGAGCTCCGTGACGCGCTGCACATGGTTGGGAGCGAGGTCGGGCCGGAGCTTGATGACGACGTCGCCGCCGGTCGAGAGGGAGAGGGTAAGGCGGTCGGCGTCGGCCATGGGGAAGCTCCGTCCTGATCGTTGCGAAGGCGGCGATTTAGGGATGTCGCGCGGGTTGCGCCAGAGCGGCACGGCCCATAGGAGGGCGCATCGGGTCCAAGCCTAAGGGGAGCGTCATGAGCGAGAGCGAGCACATCGCTGTCCCGCCCCCCGACGATTCTTCCGTCGTGGACGAGGAGGATCGGCTCCGTCCGGAGTTCGTGGACAAGGTCCTCGACGCGGTCGCCGAGGGCGACGATGAGACCGCGCGCAAGCTGGTGCAGCCGCTCCATCCCGCCGACGTCGCCGACCTGATCGAGTTGGCACGGAGCGACGAGCGCGACGGCCTGGTCAAGGCGCTCGCCGGGATCATCAGCCCCGACGTGCTCGCCGAGCTCAACGATTATGTCCGCGAGGACCTGCTCGACGAGATGGAGCCGCAGCAGGTCGCGGACATCGCGGGGCAGCTCGAGACCGACGACGCGGTCGCGCTGATCGAGGACCTCGACCGAGACGAGCAGCAGGCGGTGCTCCAGCGGATGGAGCCGGACGACCGCGCCGCGGTGGAGGAGGCGCTCGGCTACCCGGAGGAATCCGCCGGCCGGCTGATGCAGCGCGACGTCTGCGCGGTGCCCGAGCATTGGCAGATCGGCCAGGTCATCGATTACCTGCGCTCCACCGAGGATTTGCCCACCGACTTCTGGGAAGTGTTCGTCGTCAACACCCACCATCACCCGGTCGGGACCTGCAAGCTCTCGCAGATCCTGCGCACTCCGCGCACCACCCGGGTGTCGGACATCATGCAGCGCGAGCAGACGCTCATCCCGGTGGACATGGACCAGGAAGACGTCGCGCTGCGCTTCCAGAAATACGCCCTCGTGTCCGCTGCGGTGGTGGACGACGAGGACCGGCTGGTCGGGATGATCACCGTCGACGACATCGTCCACATCATCCAGGAAGAAGCCGGCGAGGACGTCCTCCTGCTCGCGGGCGTCGGCGACGAGGGCGACATCAACGAGCCGGTGCCGCTGACCGTGCGCCGCCGGCTGTTCTGGCTGGTGATCAACCTCGGGACCGCGATCGTCGCCGCCAGCGTCGTCAGTCTCTTCCAGGGCGAGATCGGCAAATATGCGGTCCTCGCGGTGCTGATGCCGATCGTGGCCGGGATGGGCGGCAATGCGGGCACCCAGACGCTTGCCGTCGCCGTCCGTGCGCTAGCCACCAACCAGCTGACCGAATCCAACACGATAAGGGCGTTCGGCCGCGAGCTCACGATCGCACTCGCCAACGGGCTGTCGCTCGGCCTGCTCATCGGCGTCGGGGTCGCGCTGATCTTCCAGAATCCGCTTCTCGGAGCAGTGATGGGGGCGGCGATGGTCATCAACAATCTCGCCGCCGGCCTTGGTGGAATCCTGGTGCCGGTCACGCTTGATCGAGTCGGGGTCGACCCAGCCGTCTCCTCCGCGGTGTTCGTGACGACGATCACCGACGTGACCGGTTTCTTCAGCTTCCTCGGGCTTGCCGCGCTCGTCGGCCTCGGCCGCTAAGCCGTTGCGACTCATGGCGTTATTCGGCACTTGGCTGAGGTGCCGACTCTCCATCTGACCAAGGTCGCCTTCGCCTGCCGGGACCTCGACGCGCTGAAGGCGCGCATCGCCGCGAGGGCGGTGAACGGGGAAGTGCGGGTGCCGACGAGGATGCGCCCCAAGCGCGCGGAGGAGCTGGTCGGGGGCAATCTCTACTGGATCGTCAAGCACCGCCTCATCGGCGGGCTCGAGATACGCCGGTTCGAAAACCGGCCCGACGGGCGCGTGGACATCGTCTGCTCGGCCGAGCTCAAGGTCGTCACGCCGCAACCCCGCCGCGCTCACCAGGGCTGGCGCTACCTTGAACAAGCGGACGCGCCGTCAGAGGGCGGCGACAGCACGGGCATCGCCGAGCTACCGCCGCAACTCTACGGACGCCTCGCCGCTTTGGCTCTCGTCTAGGTCCCTGCGCTTACCTGAACAGGATGATCAGGATGATGATCAGCAGGACGAGGCCGCCGATACCGATGTACATGGCTTCTCTCCCTCTTCTCTGTTTTGGCTGAAACGTTTCGGCTGTCGGTTCGGTTGCTCGCGTTAACGTCTGCTTGTCGACACTTCCGGCCCGCCCTATGGCGGCGCGACAATCTGAGGAGGCGCGGCATGACGGACGTTCGGGTTTCGGTGGCAATCGACGGAAAGGTCGCCGAGCGCGCGATGCTCAGCCATCCTTTCTACCAGGCCTGGACCGAAGGGCGCCTGCCGCTCGACACGTTGCGCGCCTACGCCCGCCAATATTTCCACCATGTCGAGGCGTTCCCGCGGGCGGTGAGCGCGGTGCACAGCGCCTGCCCGGACCGGGACGGCCGCCGGATGCTCGCCGAGAATCTCGCCGAGGAAGAGGGGATCGAGGCGGGCAAGCAGGACCATGCGACCCTCTGGCTGATGTTCGCCGCCGGCCTGGGCGAAAGCGAGGATGCCGTCCGGGCGCAGCCGCTGAACGCCGAAACGCAGGCGCTGATCGATACCTTCCGCGGCCTTTCGCACCGTTCCTATGCGTCGGGTCTTGGGGCGCTTTACGCGTACGAGAGCCAATTCCCAGGCGTTGCAAGCGCCAAGATCGAGGGGCTCATCGACCGCTACGGCATTGTGGACGAGGAGACGCTGCGCTTCTTCCGCGTGCATGAGCATGCGGACGTCGAGCACAGCTCGGTATGCCGCGACTTGCTCGACCGGCTTCCCGAGGACGAACAGGCAGAAGCCGTCGCCGCCGGGGAGGAGCTGGCGCAGGCGCTGTGGAACTTCCTTTCAGGCGTCGAGGCCAGCGCCTCGATTCACTAGCGCGAGCCCCAGGCGGACGGCTTGCAGCCGCTGACGCTGGCCGACCCCGTCAGCTTTGTCGTGCAGGCGGGCGCCCCCGTGAGTGAAATCGCCGCCACCCCCGAGCCGTCGACCTGCGCGGAGTTGGTGACGTTGGCCTTGACCGTCGCCGGGCCCTCAGCGCCGATCGTCGCGTCCTTGGCGACCAGCCCGGCCGCATCGAGGCTCGAAATTCCACGGACCACGGCGGTCATCTTGCCCGCCCGTCCCGCGAGGGTCGCGCTTCCGGACCCCGCCATGGACACGCGCAGCTGATCCACGTCGGCCTTGCCGATGCCGATCGCCCCCGCCCCCTGCACGGAAAGGTCGAAGGTGAGGCCCTTCACCTTGTCGATCTTCAGGCTACCCGCCCCGTTGAGCCAGGCGGTGTTGAGGTCATGCGTTCCGATCGCGATCTCGACCGGGCCTGTCTCCTCGCCGGGATAGCCGCCCCAGGACGAGCGGTCGGAATGGACGACGAGCGTCCGTCCCTGCACCTCGACCGCCACCCGGTCGAGCGCGGCGGTCGAGCCGCTCGCCCTCGCGAACGGCGCCACGCCGGTGGCGAGGCTGACCTTGAACGGCCCGTCGACCCGGACTCGATCGAAGTCCGTCACTCCGAAGTTGCGGGTGGCGGCGCTCGCGGGAGTTGCGAGCGCGGCGAGGGCGAGGAAAAGCGGAAGGTGAGTGCGCATGCGCCCACCTTCCCTTGTCATGGTTAAATCGGCCTTAAGAGCAGGTGACGCTGCCCGAGCCCGCCTTGCTCACCGAGCATTTCGCTCCGCCGGCCACGTTCACGTCGCCGGAGCCCATGATGCTGACGTCGGCTGTCCTGCTCGCGTGCGCCTTGATTCCGCCCGAGCCCGCGATCGAAGCCTTGAGCGTCTCGACCTGGACTGCCTGCGCATCGACGTCGCCCGAGCCGGCAATGTCATAATCGGCCTGCTGCGCCTTACCGCCCCTCGCGACTGCCCCGCCGGAACCGGCGATTCCGAGCTTGAGCGAGCCGACCTCGACCGAGCCGACGGTGAGGTCGCCCGAGCCGGCGATCTTGCCGTCGAAACGGTCGCCCCGGACATTGTCGACGTTGAGGTTGCCGGCTCCGGCCAGCACGGCCGCTTCGACCATCGGCACGGTGACCGAGATCACGCCCTTGCCATGGGTCCAGTGCCAGCCACCGAACCAGTTGTGCTCATTGCGCGGGTGGATCAGCAGCTTGTTGCCCCTGACCTCGACCTCCAGCCGGTCGATCAGCTGCTGGTTGCCGCGTGCGCTCACGCCCGGATTGGCCCCGGTGTGGATGTTGACGTCGAAGGGTCCCGCGACCTCGACCTGGGTGAAATTGCCGACCTGGTAGTTGCGCGAGACCATCGGCCCGGGATCTTCGGCGCGGCTCTGGCCGCAGGCCGAGGTGGTGAAGGAAGTCGC
>DASVXR010000137.1:0-6007 GCA_036392595.1 Sphingomicrobium sp. | reverse complement strand
TCCCAATGGACGACATTGTCGTACAGGGACTGCACGGGCAGGCGCTCGTCCTTGCCGTGGGCGCGATTGTCGATCGGAGTCACCGTCCAGCCGCCGTTGGCGCCGTAGACAGGAATCCCCGCCACTCGGAACGGCCGCGCGTCGCTCGCGCCGGTGGACATTTCCGGGAAGACGGGCTGGCTCGGATGAAGCGCGTGGACCGCGTGGGTGTAGGCAGCGGTAACGTCCGGCCGCAGCGGCGAAGCCAGCGACGCGACATAGTTGTCGTTGCGGGTGACCTTCACCTCGGGGTCGGCGACGACGCGCTCGAGCTCGGCCTTCGTGGCATTGGGGTCCACGCCGGGGAAGATTCGGCAGTTGATCATCGCTGTCGCGAGCTGCGGGAGCGCATTGTCGGCATGGCCGGCGAACAGGCGCGTCGGAACGCAGCGCGTCCGGGTCAGGCCTACTTCGCTTTCGCTCGCCTCGATGAAGTCGGCGGCCTCGCCGTCGTTCGGGTTGGCGAGCCAGCGCCGCATCGCGTCGCCGAGCGGACCCTTCTCCAGCTTCTCGCGGCCGGAGAAATAGGCGCGCGTGGTTTCGTTCATCATGGGCTGGAAGCGATAGGCTTCGATTTTGTCGAGCGCATGGGCAAGGCTGTAGATGGCATTGTCCTTGCGCGGCTTGGACGAGTGACCGCCGCGGTTGCGCACCGTCAGCGTGTAGCCGGCGAAGGTCTTCTCGGCGGTCTGCATGGTGAAGCCGGCCGGCGATCCGTCGGTGTTGATGCTTCCGCCGCCGCCATCGGCGTTGAGGCCGAACTCGGGATGGCCGAGGAGGTCGAGCCACTCGCTCGCGCCCTTCTTCGCGCCGATGCCGTTGGTCTCCTCGTCGCCGGTGAACAGCACGACGATGTCGCGCTTCGGAGTGAATCCCGCCTTCTTGAGATTGATCATCGCCTGGGTGATGGCGACGATCCCGTCCTTCATGTCGATGGTGCCGCGGCCGTAATAATAGCCGTCCTTCTCGACCATCTTGAACGGATCGGTGCCGGCCCAGTCCTCGGCCTTGGCCTCGACCACGTCCATGTGGCCCATCAGCATGATCGGACGAGCGGCGGGCTTGCCGGGAGCGCGCCAGCGGACGATCAGCGCCGCCGTATCGTCTCCGCCCGTCGTCGCGCTCTCGGTATGATAAGGCAGGACATGGATGTCCTCGGCGGGGAAGCCGGCGGCCTTGAACTGGTCGGCGACAAATTGCGCCTCCTCGGGCACCCGGTGGCGGCCGATGACCGTCGGGATGTCAATGATGTGCTCGAACATCGCATGAGTCGCGTCGTGCTGCGCCTGGCTCAGCTGGGGAGGAGAAGCCGCGCTGGCGGCAGTGGCGATTGCAGCAAGCGAAACCGCGGCAAGCAGGCGATGCATTCTTGAGTCCCTCCCCGGAATTGAGTTGCGCAAAGCTACCCATTCGGAGCGCGGCGTCAAGCTACAGTTCCATGGCCTTCAGCAAGATATTCGGCGCTTCGCATTTCTTCCAAGCGGCTGATTGTACGCTGGAATTCGAAGCTGCCGTCGCCGGACGGATAAAGTCCGGAAGGCTCCGCGTCGGCAGCGGCGAGAAGCTTCACCTTATGCTCGTAGAGCGCGTCGATGAGCGTGACGAACCGCGCCGCCTCGTTGCGCATTTCGGGACCCATCACCGGAATGCCGACGATGATCACCGTGTGATAGCGACGCGCGATTGCCAGATAGTCGGCCGCTCCGCGGGTCTGGCCGAGCAGCTTCTTGAACGAGAAGACGGCGACGCCCTTAAGGCTCTTGGGAACGTGAAGCTTCCGTCCGCCCCCCACATCCAATTCTTCCGACGGCACCTTCGCGCGGTTCTCGACCGGATAGTCGGTAAGCTGGAAGAAGGCCTGGCTCAGCGCTGCTGTCGCTTCCGGGCCATTGGGCACGTGCCAGACATCGACTCCTTCGAGGCGGTCCAGCCGATAGTCGGTCGGGCCGTTCACCTCGACGACGAGCATCCGCTGCTCGATCAGCTCGATGAAGGGCAGGAACAGCTCACGGTTGAGCCCCGTCTTGTAGAGATCGCGCGGCGGCCGGTTGGAGGTGGTGACCAACTTCACTCCCTGTTCCAGCAATTTGCCGAAGAGCCGCGACAGGATCATCGCGTCGGCGGGGTTGGTGACCTGCATCTCGTCGAAGCAGAGCAGCCGCGCCTCGTCCGCAATCGCCTCGGCGACCGGTTCGATCGGATCGCCTTCCTCGCTCTGGCGAGCGTCGCGCAGCCGATGGTGAGTCTCGATCATGAATTCGTGGAAGTGGACGCGGCGCTTGGGTTGGACGTCGATATGGTCGAAGGCCAAATCCATCAGCATCGACTTGCCGCGCCCGACCCCGCCCCAGAGGTAGACGCCTGCCGGGCCATCCTGGTCCCGACCGAACAGGCGGCCGAATAAAGACCGCGGCCTCAACGAAGCGGCGAGCCTGTCGAGCGCGGCGACTGCGCGCGCCTGGTCCGGATCGGTCTTAAGCTCGTGCGCTCCCAGAAGCTGCGCGTAGGCACGCCCGACCGAACCCGTCATCTCGTCGGAGCGTTCGGCCTGTTCACCTTCTTCAGCGTCCCGCTGAAGCTGTAGCAATTCTCGCCGTTCTGCTTGACCACGCCCTGGAGGAACGCATGGCCGCGCGTCTGCTTCACCAGCTCCACATGCGCGTCCAGCGGCGAGCCCGCCTGCCCGCGCGCGAGGAAATGGGTGGTGAGGTCGAGCGTCACATAATGGCCGCGCTCCATTCCGGCGCAGAGACCGCCGGCGAACATCGACATGTCGATGAAGCTCATGACCGCGCCGCCGTGGATCGACCCGCCCATGTTCATGTGATCCTCGGTGGGGAACATGCGGGCGATTCCGCGGCCGGGCCCGTCCGGTTTGAACAGTAGCCGTCCGGTGGCCGCAGCGAAGCTGGAGCGAGGGAAGTCTCCCCAGCTGAACCAGCCTTCATGGTCGGGATCGGGCGTGGCTCCGCGAGGGACGCCGACGTCCTCGAGTCCCTCGGCTTGGAGCTCCTGGTCGCTCACGCGGCGCGTTCGGCGATCAGCTTCTTGGTTTCCGCGATCGCTTTGGCCGGGTTCAATCCCTTCGGGCACACGTTCGCGCAGTTCATGATCGTGTGGCAGCGATAGAGACGGAAGGGATCCTCGAGCTGGTCGAGCCGCTCGCCCGTGGCCTCGTCGCGGCTGTCCGCGAGCCAGCGATAGGCCTGGAGCAGGATAGCCGGGCCGAGGAAGCGGTCTGCGTTCCACCAGTAGCTCGGGCAGCTCGTCGAGCAGCAGAAGCAGAGGATGCACTCGTAGAGGCCGTCCAGCTTCGCGCGGTCATCCGGCGACTGCAGCCGCTCGCGCGAAGGCGCTGGGCTCACGGTCTTCAGCCACGGCTGGATAAGCGCATATTGGGCGTAGACGTGGGTGAGGTCCGGAACGAGGTCCTTCACGACTTCCATGTGCGGCAGCGGCGTGATCTGGATCTCGCCCTTCAGATCCTCGATCGCGGTCGTGCAGGCGAGGCCGTTCGTGCCCTCCATGTTCATCGCGCAGCTACCGCAAATTCCCTCGCGGCAGGAGCGGCGGAAGGTCAGGGTCGGGTCGATCTCATTCTTGATCTTGATGAGCGCGTCGAGGACCATCGGCCCGGTCTTGTCGAGGTCGATCGTGTAGCGGTCCCAGCGCGGATTTGAGGCGCTGTCCGGATCGTAGCGATAGATTTTGAACGTCTTCAGGCGCTTGCCCTCTTCGGGCTTGTACTCGCGGCCCTTGGTGATCTTGCTGTTTTTCGGGAGGGTGAACTCGGCCAAGCGATCAACTCCTTGCTTGGGCGGAGCCGCTAGCACGCCGGCCGCTGATTGTGGAAGCCTGCGGTTCGGACGTCTCACCGTAGAGCAGCTTTTGGTCTGTTGGAGGCAGCGATTCGAACCAGGCACGGAATGCCTCCGAATGCCAGTGGCGCCGTAGCTTCCACCAAGCCTGGATCCCCGGTTGCGATACAAAGCTCCTGACCTGCGCCTCTATGTTTTGCCAATGTTCCTCGTTGAGCTGTCCCTGCAGCCACTGGACGCGCGACGATTCGAAGAAACGAAACTGCGCGCTCGCGCAGGCAATGAAACGAACGCGTTCATCGTCGTTCAAGCTTGACGGATCGCTGAGGCCGCGCCGCCAAATCGAGGCGAATTCAGCGTTGTCGATGATCGGTGCAATCACGCCGGAGTAGATCGCCGAGTGCGCCTGCGACGAGGAATTGCGCATTGCCCGTGTCGCCTGCCGAAGCTGCACGCCGACAAATATCAGTGATGCAATGATCGCGAGCGCGGAAACGATTTGCGCGACAAACGAGGCCTGCTCGAGCGACATGCCGTGCCCCCTTCGTGACACGCATATCCCGAGGTCATGGTTTGAGCAAAAGAAAGGCCGCCCGGGGAAGCGGGCGGCCTTGTCCTCGGGAGCGAAGGCTCAGCGGTAAAGCAGCGCGCTTATGACCTGCTGGACCAGCATGGTGCGCGGGTCGACGCGGTAGAGATAGCCGTTGCCGTAGTAGTAATCGCCGTACGGGTTGAGGCCGTACTGCTGGCGCAGGTCGTACGGGATCTGATTATAGCCGTACGGACTGAGGCCGCCGTACCCCGGGCGGAAGCGCTGCCCGACGTTGAACAGCTTCTTCGCCTGTCCGGGCGGCAAGCAGCCGTTGTGTTTCTTGGCAAGGCCGGGTGGGCAGCCGCCGGCGCCGTAGCCGATGCCTTCATGCTCATCGTCGAACCCGTTCGCATAGCCGTGGCCATGACCGTTACCATGGCCGGGCTTCGCGAAAGCCGGACCGGCGAAGGCGAGCGCCGCAGCGCCCGCGATGAATATTGCCTGTTTGATCATGTTCGCCATTGTCGTTTGACTTGCCTGAACGTTCGTTGACCGGAATGGTTAGGACGATGGAAGGGCCGCCCGAACGAACGGGCGGCCCTTCGCTATTGAACGCCGAGATTATCGCGTAATCGCGTTGATCACGCGCGTCACCGCATAGGTCGTCGGATCGACGACATAGATGTAATTGTCGCGATAGACGTAGCGGTAGCGCGGAGTGAGGTCATAGCGCCGCACATAGACCGGCGGCAGTGCGCCAACCGTCGTGTAGGTGTAGCGCGGACCGAACACATAGCCCACGCGATAGCGGGCATGCCGCATCTCCGAGACCCTGTAGCCGTTCGTGAGCCAGCGCACGCAATGACCGTGGCGCATCTTCACGCAGGCGCGTGCATGATGCCGGTAATGATGCCCGTGCTCATGGTGGCGGTCGGCGCTGGCGGGTGTCGCCGTGAATGCAATGGCCGCCGCGCCCAGTGCCAGAAACAGTTTCATGTGACTCTCCTCTTGGGAACCTCCCTGTTGAATGAATGAAACGAACGCCCTCCGAGCGGGTTTCTGCGCCGTTAATCTGCGGGACAGCTTCCGTGGCTTTCGGCCCCTCTACGCTCTCTGCCCGACGAGAATTTAATCTCCGCCGGGCGCGCGGTTGCAGCACCGCACGGGGAGGGCTAGAGCGCCGCCAACTCTTAAGGCGCCCACCCTTGGCGCCGCCCAAAACAGCGAAGGAAAGCAGCCGCCAATGGCTCGAAAGAAGATCGCGCTCATCGGCGCCGGAATGATCGGCGGAACCCTCGCCCACCTCGCCGCGATGCGTGAACTCGGCGACATCGTCCTGTTCGACATCATGGAGGGAATTCCCGAGGGCAAGGCGCTCGACATCGCGCAGGCGGGTCCGATCGACGACTTCGACGCCAAGCTGAAGGGCTCGAGCGATTACGCCGACATCGAAGGTGCGGACGTATGCATCGTCACCGCCGGCGTTCCGCGCAAGCCGGGCATGAGCCGCGACGACCTGCTCGGAATCAATTTGAAGGTGATGAAGGCGGTCGGCGAGGGCATCCGCAAGCATGCGCCCAAGTCGTTCGTCATCTGCATCACCAACCCGCTCGACGCG